>CANHKJ010000119.1 GCA_947460915.1 Verrucomicrobiia bacterium | reverse complement strand
GCTCCAAGCATTGCCAAAAACGACAACCAGCCCCTTCCATCAACCACTCCGGCACCAGCAGCAACTAGCGAAACAAACGCTCCGAGCACGCCAGCCAGCACGACAGGAACCACGCCCACCCCTGCCACCAATTCATCCACTCAAACTCCACCACCCATACCAGAGAAATCGGATAAGTCAGCTCCCAAGCTGCCAGCTGGCTACCGTCTGCTCAAAACCACCCGCGAACTGACCCTCGAAGAAGTCGCGAAGGAACATGGGACCACACCAGAAAAACTGATCGCATTGAATGGATGGCAAGTCAATAACTTCAGTGGACAGACCCTTCTTGCCGTGGATTCTGAACTCATCGTTCCCGCCCAGCCATAAGTAAGAACGACCAAAACACACGGCATCCTTGCCCGTCTGGAGAATTCCCCTCCAGGCGGGACTTTTTTTGCCGATCTTGACTGATTTGACCGATTTCCTGACAAAAATGGCGCGATCCTTGCTTGAGCTTTCCTGATTGCCCTCTATCGTCAGCCTTGGGCTGCTTCAAGATTACCACACCATTTCTCGGCAACTTGCCCCTTTTTCCTTTTCTGACATGTCCACGATCCCGATTGTCCCAGATGACGCCCCATTCACCCCAGAGCAACGCGCGTGGCTCAATGAATTTTTTACAAAAAACTTCGCCTCCCTCGGTCAAACCGCCCCACCCGCAGCTGGTCCTGCCGTTCCGGTGACCGTTCTCTACGCTTCACAAACGGGAAATGCCGAAGCCCTCGGCAAAAAGCTACTCAAAGAGCTCAAAAAAGGAAATTTCCTGCCCACACTTCATGACATCGCTGCCTACGACCGCAGCAATCTTGCCGAAGAGCCAAACTTGCTTCTCATCACCAGCACCTACGGCGATGGCGAGCCACCTGATTCCGCCGCAGATTTTCACCAATGGCTGCATTCGGATGACGCACCAGCCCTGAACGGAGTGAAATTTTCCGTCTTAGCTCTTGGTGATAGCAGTTATCCAGATTACTGCCAATGCGGCATCGAGTTCGACAATCGCCTCGCCGCGCTGGGTGCCGAACGTCTACATGTACGGGTGGATTGCGACGTCGAATATGAACTCGGCTTCAAAACCTGGTCATCGGCATTGATCGCCATGCTCGCACCCGCTGGGCCAACTGTTGCTGCAGCCACAGCTCTCGATCAAGAAGAAGAGGGCTACTCCAAAACACGACCCTTCCCTGCTCCGCTTTTGCGCAGTTTCAACCTCAACGGGATCGGTTCGGAGAAGCAAACACAGCACATTGAGATCTCACTCGAAGGCTCGGATCTCAGCTACGAAGTAGGCGATGCTCTCGGCGTCATGCCCGTGAACTCTGCCACTCTCGTCGAAGAAATCCTCAGCTTTTTGCCCTTCAACACCAATGTCGAGGTCGCCACCACTGATGGCAAAGAAATGCCACTTCGGGAAGCCCTCACCTATCATTACGATCTGCGTACATTGACGCAAAGTCTAATCGAAAAATGGCAGTCGCGCAGCGGTTCACCATTCTTGCGCTCGTTGGTGCAAGCCGGCGACAAACAAGCTTATCAGGACTTCATTTGGGGTCGTGAGCTGATTGATTTGGTTCTCGATTACCCCGCCGATTTCCGCGATGCCGAGGACTTTGTCGGCGTGCTGCGCAAACTTCAGCCTCGTCTCTACTCGATCGCATCTAGCCCGAAAGCCCATCCCGGAGAAGTTCATCTCACCGTCGGCGTTGTGAACTACAAAACGTTCGGCCGCTCACGTGAGGGAGTGTGCTCCTCGTTTCTCGCGCGCCTCGTCGCAGGAGACACCAGCGGTGTTTACATTCACAGCAACCCTGCCTTCCGCATGCCTGCGCAAAATGAAGCGCCACTGATCATGGTCGGCCCCGGGACTGGTATCGCGCCCTTCCGTGCCTTCTTGGAAGAACGCAAAGCCACCGCAGCTCCGGGCTCAAACTGGCTGTTTTTTGGCAACCCGCACGCTGCCACCGATTATCTTTACGAGGAAGAACTGAAGCAATTTGCCCAAGACGGCTATCTTCACCGGCTCGATACTGCATTTTCTCGTGATCAATCCCAAAAAATCTACGTGCAAGATCGCATGCGCGAGCAAGGGGCAGAGCTCTGGAAATGGCTCGACTACGGTGCCGCGTTCTATGTCTGCGGAGACGCCAGCCGCATGGCCAAAGACGTCGATCAAGCTCTACACGATGTGGTCGCCACGCACGGCAATCGCTCTGCCGAAGAAGCAGCCGCTTACATTACCCAAATGAAAAAAGACAAACGCTATCTGCGTGACGTTTATTGAGTAACACGCGCCATGCAGGATGAAGGCTGCAAGCATAACGAAGAAGAATAACGCTGCTTTCAGCCACCAAGACCATTCAGCGATTTTCCATTCTCTACCATAACAAAAAACACGCTCGCTCACAACAGAAAAGCAAAATCAAGGTTTCTTGATTCGCTACTTGTGTTTTCCGCATTCTCGATGATGATGGCGCGCGCGGCTAAGTCCCGCATCTAAAGAATGATTTATGTAACCCTAATTTGGGCCCTAGCTGGATTGCTGGTCGGCATCGTTTTCGCCTCTTTTTTCGAATGGACTCTGCACAAGTATGTGATGCATCGCCCGGTAGGAAAATTCCGTTATGCCTTTAACGCGCATGCGGTCGTGCACCATCAAATTTTCAAAGCAGACCACACCTACCACCTGCAACATGACAAGGACAAGGAAACCATCCCGATGGCTTGGTGGAATGGTCCAGTCTTGATCATGATCGGCATGATTCCGTATGTGATCGTATCCCTGCTGATCGGCGAGTGGGCGTTCACCATCGGTGGGCTAATTGCATTCGCAGGCTATTATGGGGTCTATGAATACCTGCATTGGTGCATGCATTTGCCCAAGGCGCGCCGCTGCGAGAAGCCGGAATTTTTTCGCCGCATCAATGGACATCACTTGCTGCACCATCGCTACATGCACAAAAATTTCAACGTTGTGCTGCCCCTCGCTGATTGGGTATTAGGCACATTATTGATTCGCTCCAAAACACGCTTCGCGCAGGCGACTGGCCCCTCGTTGCCGAATGTGCAACCGATCGAAGGTCAGCCTTTGGCCGAAGAGTAAGCTTCTGCCATGTCCGAGTCCGATTCCACGAAGCGCACTCCGATCCTCGCCGGTAAGCTAGGCGGACTGAGCCTGTCAAAACAGGTGGCCGTTCTCGCAGTGTGGCCTTTGTTGGAAAACGCGATGACGTTTCTCGTCGGCGTCACGGACATCATGGTATCGAGCCGCATGGCCGAAGGCGAAGCACGTGTGGCAATCCTCGATGCCATGGGCCTCGGCGGCTATGTCGGCTGGTTTTTTAACATCCTGCAAGGAGCCGTAGCAATTGGCGTGATGGCTCTGGTATCGCGCGCTGTGGGTGCTCGCGATGGGCAATTGGCGCGACGCGGCATGTGCCAAGGTTTGTATCTCGGAATCTTGGCGGGGATTGGTTCGCTGTTGCTGCTGCAATTTGGCTCAGGCTTGCTGATTGAGAAAATGCAACTCAGCCCCGAGGCCTCGCGGCATGCTGCGGACTATCTTGGTGTGCTTGCTTGGTCGGGACCATTCAGCGGTGCGATGATGGCGCTGAACTCCGCCTTGCGCGGCTCGGGCGATACCCGAACGCCGTTTTTCTCGATGATCGTGGTGAACGTCGTCAACTTGAGCCTAAGCATTTTGTTCGTCTATGGACCCGGCCCGTGGGGAGGTCACGGCGTAGCGGGCATTGCGCTAGGAACAGTCTGCGGCTGGATCGCGGGATTGGCCTCCGTGAGTCTTGTCTTAGCTCTTCGCAAAGGTGCGGCGGACCATGCATTGCGCTGGTCGCGTGAGGCACTGGGATTTCACCGGGATGTCACCAAGCGCATCGTTCGCGTCGGCATCCCGCAATCGATGGAAGTCGCAGGCATGTGGATGATCCATTACTTCGGCATCCAAACCATCTCACAATTGCCGATGCACGGGGCTCTTGGCGCACACATGATTGCCATACGAGTTGAGTCGATGAGCTTCATGCCTGGCTTCGCGATCGCCACGGCGGCAGCCGCCTTGACAGGCCAATATCTCGGGGCAGGCTCTAAGGAAATGGCCGTGCGCGCCGTGCGTTTCTGCTGGAAACTCAACATCGCAGTGATGAGCTTTCTTGGCCTGTGCTTTGTGATTTTTCGCGAGCAACTCGTCGGCATCCTCGCTGGCGGCAGTGAGGAACACTTGCACATGGCCACACCCCTGCTGATCGTTTGTGCCTTTTCTCAACCAGCATTCGCGACCTGCATTCTTCTCAAAACCACCATGCGTGGCGCAGGAGCCACCCCGCTCGTCATGAAGTGGGCCTTTTCGATTATGTGCTTCTTCCGCATTGGCGTGCTGATGTATGCCAAATCCACCGGCCACCTCACGCTCGTCGGCGTGTGGACCATTTTCGCCATCGACCTCACCGTGCAGGCGCTTGTTTTCTCTTGGCTCCACTTCCGCGGTACTTGGCTGAATGCGCGGGTGTGATTTAAAACTTCAAAACTTACTCCTCATATCTAACCGAGCGAAATGTAATGAATTCTAAACTCTCCGATCTCATTACACTCCCGCGTATCTGCGCTGCATTCTTAGGCGTCGGGGGATCGTGTTGGGCGATGATTGTCGGGGTAGCCATGCTTCTCTCATTGTCAGAACCCAAGACTGGATTGCTGACGATGCTCTATTTTTTACCAGGGTGGATTGTTTATTTTGGCTGGATGACCATTGCCACGGGAGATCATCCAAAGCCATTGTCAGATCGATTTTTCTGGCTACTTTCCAGTATCGTAAATATCGCATACTTTGTTTATGAATTTCAGCCATGGAAGTGGTTGAGTTCTCCGAGGCAATCACTCAATTTAGCCGGCTATTGGTGGCTAATCACGGGCTTTCTGTCCCTGATCTGCTTTTTTGCCGAAAAAAATAAATCCTTAGCAAAAAAGAACATTCCTAACGAGATTGATCATCAAAATATCCAACCATGATTTACGAAATCACCCCCTTCGTTTCCTTCCTTCCCTTCTGTAAAAATTAATTATCCACAGAAGCCAATAAAGATAACGAAGCCCCCCAAAGCCCCCTACTCCATCGCTCCGAGTTACTGACAAAATCATCGCTTGTCAGACTGGAACAAATGCCTACGATGCGTCCGCACATTTATTTTGCCAATTCTCATGAACACCACCGTATTATCAGCCGCCGCCAATCAAGCCCGTGGACTTGCCATGGACGCCATCCACGCCTGCTCTTCAGGTCACCTCGGTCTGCCACTCGGCTGCGCAGAAATCGGTGCCGTGCTTTTTGGCGAAGCCATGACCTATTGCCCAAGCACCCCACGCTGGTTGAACCGCGACCGCTTCTTGCTCTCCGCAGGCCACGGCTCGATGTTCCTCTACTCCTGGCTGCACCTCTCCGGCTATGAACTTTCCCTACAAGAGGTGAAAAACTTCCGTCAATTGCATTCGATCACCCCAGGCCACCCTGAGTTCCATGAAACTCCAGGCGTCGAAGCCACCACCGGCCCGCTCGGCCAAGGCATCGCCAATGCCGTCGGTTTTGCTCTCTCGGGCAAACGCGCCGCCGCTCTTTACAACACAGCGGAACACACGATTTTCAATCATCACGTCTTCGCTCTTTTCGGCGACGGCTGCCTTCAAGAAGGTGTTGCCAAAGAAGCCATCGCCTTTGCCGGCCACAGCGGTCTGGACAACTTGGTAATGATTTACGATTCCAATGACGTTACCCTCGATGCCATGGCCGATGTGTCCCAAGGCGAAGATGCCGAGGCCTATTTCCGCTCCCAACAATGGGACGCTGTCACCATTAATGGCCACGACTTCGCTGCCATCGCGCAAGCACTCGCCGACGCCAAAGCCAACAACAATGGCAAGCCCAAGGTGATCATCGCCAAAACCATCATCGGCCAAGGCATCCCTGAGGTCGCAGGCACAGCCAAAGCACACGGCGAAGGCGGAGCCAAATTCATCGATGAAGCCCGCAAAAACCTCGGCCTGCCCGCCGAACATTTCTTCGTATCTGACGAAGTGCGCGCCTACTTCGCTGCCCGAAACGAAAAAGCCGCCGCAGAACTTGCAGCATGGCAAGCCACCTACGATGCTTGGGCCGCAGCCAACCCTGCTCTGGCACAACAACTCACCGAGAGTGTTGCAGCCGCCGTTCCCACCGATCTCAGCGCGCAGATCCCTGCTTTCCCAGCCGACTACAAAGACGCTACCCGCAGCGCTGGTGCCAATGTGATCAATGCAGTCGCCAAGGCTGTGCCAAACTTCATCACCGGCAGCGCCGACCTTTTCGGATCGACGAAAAACTACATCAAAGACGGCGGTGATTTCTCCGCGACAAACCCAACTGGTCGCAACATCTGGTTCGGCATCCGCGAGCACGCCATGGGTGCCATCTGCAACGGCATCGCTTATGACGGTCTGTTCCGCGCCTCCGGTGCGACATTCCTCGTCTTCGCCGACTACCTCCGCCCTTCGATCCGCATCGCTGCCTTGGCGAAACTTCCTGTCACCTACATCTTCACCCACGACTCCGTAGGCGTAGGTGAAGACGGCCCGACGCACCAACCCGTGGAAACGGTTAGTGGCCTGCGCGTCATCCCAGGTCTCGATGTGATCCGCCCCGGCGATGCCGAAGAAACGGCCGGTGCCTTTGTCGCCGCCATGAATCGCACCGATGGCCCAACCGCCTTGATCCTCACTCGTCAGGCCATTCCCTTGATGAACAATCTCGGTGTGGAAGAACGTCGCGATGGCGTCATCCGCGGTGCTTACATTGCGAAAAAAGAAACCGCAGCTCTCACAACAATCTTGCTCGCCAGCGGATCAGAAGTGCAACATTGCATCGATGCCGCAGCCGAACTCGGCGACGGTGTGCGCGTGGTTTCCGTCCCATGCTTCGAGCGCTTTGATCGCCAAAGCCCCGATTACATCGAAAGCGTTCTGCCCTCCAGCTGCACCAAGCGCATCGCCATCGAGGCAGGTGTCGGTGGTCTGTGGTGGAAATACGTCGGCCTGCAAGGCAAAGTAATCGCCATCGATCGTTTCGGCATTTCCGCTCCCGGCAACACCGTGATGAAAGAACTCGGCATGACCAAAGACACCGTCATCGCTGCCGCGAAATAATCACTACAGGGCAAATTCAAGCCTCACAAAACAACGGCATCCCTGGTTTGGGGATGCCGTTTTTTATTACGAGAGATCAGCGCACACTCTATCACATATCAGAATCACGCCTCCATTAGAAATGCCGGCACACAGGCACACCGTTCATTTGTTAGCCAAAACACTCATTTTCAACGACTCCCCATTTATGCTGACCCCATTCACCCCATTCAGGTGGTAGTAATAGTGCAAAATTAATTGTTAATTTTTTTATCTATAATTCTACCGAGGATGAGCATTGAGAAAAAAAAGATATAACACAATAGTAAATTGTTTTCAATAAATTCAATAGTAAAGTATCGATTTTGATTGTGAGCGGAAATTGTACATACCATTCCAAAAATTGATACAAATATGAATAATGCAGCAACAATTGAACATAGATAATATTTTATCGTTTTTCTTACCATACAAACCCCCATTACCATCTTCCATTAACATAATATCTCCTATCGCCAATACTAGCTGTCGGATTATTATCTCCAATTTCTGTAAAGGGAATCCTCGCAGCATTCCCTAACCCAACACCTTTGAAACCGCTAACTTTGGCTGGTAATTTTTTGCTAGTTTCAGTAGCAAGATTGTTATCATCACCAAAAATAGGACCTTCACAGCCAGTATGACAACCGTCAAATCGAATCACAGTATCAGAATCGACATAATCTTTTACATCTTCTATAAAGCTACCACTTTCCGAATCCCACTGAATATCATCAACTGTTATAGTATTATCAGCATTATGTATAGCATGTGTTTCAATATGACTGTTCATACTTATTTCAATTGAAGTACTCGTACCATGCCCATTTACTTCGAAAGTTTTAATTTTACAACAAGCAGGCAAGCTACTAAGAAATTGATTTATTTCATCTGCTGTCGGATTTTTCTTATCAAAAGACGCTTCGCAGGTTGTTGTAATTTGGACAGATGCTAAACCTAAATAATCAGCTATATTAACCCCATCATTACCCACAAACCCATACAGATTCATCCCACCACTTTCCTCAATCGGATCACGGTTGATCCAGCGGCCTAATGACGGGCTATACCAGCGGTAGCCGTAGTAGAGTAAACCTTGGTTGCCGAAGCTTGGCTTGCTGCTGAAGCCGTGGATGTTGTGATTCACCCAGCCACTGTTGTCCACGTCGGTGGCACTGAGCACTTTGCCGAAGGCATCGTAGCGAT
>CANHKJ010000118.1 GCA_947460915.1 Verrucomicrobiia bacterium | reverse complement strand
TTTACCCACGTCGGCCGCTGGCCGAATGGATCCGATCCCAATCTCCATAAGTATGAAACCTGTGCCGTGCGAGATCAGCGCTACAGCCTCGTCAACAATCGTGAACTCTACGATTTGCAAAATGATTTGGCCCAAAAGTACAACATCATTCAAGAACATCCCGAGATCGCACAACGCTTGCGAAAATCCTACGATGCATGGTGGAATTTGTTAGATAAATCCTTCGTCAACGAATCCGCCTATCGCGCCGCGCCCAAAATCAACGCCTTTCGTGAGCTCTACGAAAAACAATAAGGAGAAGGGATTTGTAATCCCTTTTTTCATCGTGAGAAGCCACAGAAAGTCATGGCTTTGGTTGCGACAGGGATTGTAAATCCCTGCTCCATAGGGAGAATGTTCCGTACAACAATCGTTCGGGATTTTTCATGATATAGTTCTTCGTCCAATCAAATTGTCTTTGCGTTCTGATAAGTCGATCCCAATATTCTCTCTGCCATAGACTGCCTGATTTGCCGCGCTGTTTATTGATCTCACGAGCTGTGAAACGTTTCCACGATTGCATAATATCCACTAAGCGATGTTCGCCAAGCGGTTGAAAAAGCACATGCACATGGTTTGGCATGATCACAAACGATTCCAACACATATCGGTCCCCATGAAAATGAAACAACGCGGATGAGACAATTGCTCGGTTGTTTTCCTCAGAGAAAAGACATTCCCCGTGAGCGTCATCCAGTAAAGCTTCGAAGCCTAAGGTGAATTTTCGGTTGTGTTCTTTTTGTTCTTCTTCCGACCAGGGAAGAGGATGCTGTTTCTCCCATAGCAAGCGCTTTTGAGCGAGCTTTTCGACTACGGCTTTTGGCAGTGAATCAGCAAGACGCCAGGTCACAAAAATCCATGTTTCCCCTTGTTGCCAATGCGGCAGATTGACGCGATGCCGATCTATTATTTTGTTAGGGTCGAGGAACATAATAATGAGAAAGGATTTCCAATCTCTTAATTTGGAATTTTTTTGGGTTGATACAATAAGGGATTACAAATCCCTTCTCCATATTGCTTTCAATGCTTCTTGGGTTTCCTGAAAATGCGATTCTTCGTATGGCTGTTTTTCCGAGCAGGCCCAGATTACGCCGGGCCAGGCGACGTCGTTGCTGTGGCGTCCGACGATGTGGATGTGCAATTGCCGAACTTGATTGCCAATTGCCGCGACATTGACTTTTTCTACGCCCTGTTGTTGTTCCATCCATTGCGAAAAGACACGCATGCTGTGGCAGACGGAAGCGTATTGATCTTCGTCGAGGTGATGCAATTCGGTCACTTCGTCTCCGACTTCTGGCACCAGCAAGACCCATAAGAAATGAGCGTTGTTTTTTAGCAACACGCGACAGATGCCATGGGTGCCGAGATCTGCGCAACCATTGGCGAGACGATCATGAAGAACGAAGTGTGAACTCATGCCGTCTAGAATTGATCATTGTCGCGAAATTGCAATGCTGTTATGATGGTGACATGCAGGAAATCAAACGAATGGCGTGCCGATGGTGGATCGCACTGCACTGTGTGCTTGTCACAATGGCGAGTCATGCCGTAGAACTACGCATGGACGAAGCACAGGCTGAGGTATTTGTGAAAATGGCATTGGCAGGGATTGATCGGGAGTATCCTAACAAACCTGGGGCGGTGTTGACTCGTGCAGAAGATTTACGGACGCCGCGAGAAATGCATCCGGTGTTTTATGGTCATTTCGATTGGCATTCCTCGGTGCATGGGCATTGGATGCTGGTGCGTTGCTTGCGACTGCAACCCAAGGCCCCTTGGGCCGCTGAGGTGCGCAAGGTGTTAGATGCTCGTTTCACAGAAAAAGCGTTGAAGGATGAGGCAGCTTATTTCACGCAAAAAGAAAATCGGAGCTTTGAGCGCATGTATGGCTGGGCTTGGTTGTTGCGCTTAGGACAAGAGTTGCGGAGTTGGGAAGATGCCGATGCGAAAAAATGGCTCGCTCATCTTGAGCCGCTAGAATCGATGATTGTGAGTCTCGCGAAAGAATACCTACCAAAACTCGATTGGCCGGTGCGTTGTGGATTTCATCCCGAAAGTGCATTTCCGTTAGGGCAGTTCTTTGACTGGGCGAAAGGTGCGGGTGATGCCGAATTCGAGAAGTTGATTCGCGCCAAAGCAATTCAGTTTTACGGCAAAGATCGCGATTATCCAGTGAGCTATGAGCCATCGGGCAATGACTTTTTTTCACCAGGATTGAATGCTGCGGATTTGATGCGTCGGGTGCTCGATGAGGAGAAGTTTTCGCAGTGGCTCTCAGGATATTTTCCTCAGCTGGCTCAGGGTAAAGCAGGAAATTTGTTAGATCCGGTGAGCATTAGCGATCCCACAGATGGGCAATTGATTCACCTTGCGGGTCTCAACTTGACGCGAGCATGGACGATGAAAAGCATTGCTCGCAGACTTAACGACAGCGATCCACGGCGTGCGGTGTTAGAAAAATCATCTGAGTCACATGGCAAAGCGGGGCTCGCGATGGTCTCGACGGGCCACTACGAAGGCGAACATTGGTTGGCCTCCTTTGCGGTGTATATGCTCAGCGATGTGGGGATTGCTGATTGAGCCAAGCGAGGAAAGGGGCTTCTTCGTGAGACATCGGGATCGAGTGTGACGGAGCATTCGCGAGGCATGCGAGGCGTTCGGGGATCTCAACGGAGCCTTTCCCGAGCTCGGCTTCCATTACGTCGAGGAACTTGGACGGGTGTGCGGTCTCGAGAACAATTGTAGCGTTGCCCGGGTTCTGAGCACTCCATTTTTTGGCGGCAAGCCAGCCGACAGCTCCGTGTGGATCGATCGCATACTGGTGAAGAGCTTGCACGGTGCGGATCGCGGCGCGGGTGGTGTCGTCGTCAAACGAAAAGCCGGCGATTTTTTCGCTCATGCGTTGCCAGTCGCCATCGAAGAGGGCAAGCATGCGCACGAAGTTTGATGGAGCACCGACATCCATCGCATTCGAGATGGTCGCGACGCTGGGTCGTGCTTGGTAGTTTCCTGATTTCAGGTATGCAGGCACAACGTCGTTGCGATTCGTGGCTGCGATGAATTTTTTCACGGGCAGGCCGAGTTTGGTGGCAAGCAGACCAGCGGTGAGATTGCCGAAATTCCCTGAAGGAATCACAAACACGGGCTCGACGCCTTCGGGTAATTCTCTGCTACTATGGAAGTAGTAGAAGCTCTGTGGTACCAGGCGTGATAGATTGATTGAGTTTGCCGATGTGAGATTGAGTCGGGCGGAAAGTTCTTGATTGAGGAACGCTGCTTTGACGAGGCGTTGGCAGTCATCGAAGCTACCATCAATTTCCAATGCCGTGATGTTTCCGCCGAGAGCGGTGAGTTGCTTTTCTTGGAGCGGAGAAACTTTTCCTTTTGGGAAAAGGATGATCACGCGGGTGCCAGGGACATTGTGAAATGCTGAAGCTACGGCACCGCCGGTATCACCGGAGGTGGCGACGAGGACGGTCAGTTCATGGCTATCGCCGCGCGTGAGGTAGGCCATCAAGCGAGCCATGAAACGGGCGCCGAAGTCCTTGAAAGCGAGTGTGGGGCCATGGAAAAGTTCGAGCACAAATTGGCCGGGTCCAAGTTGGATCAGCGGGGCATCAAAGGTGATTGTGCCATGAACAATTTCGCGTAAATCATCAGCGGGAACATCTTCTCCGAAAAAGGCGGAGGCCACGTGAAAGCCGATTTCCTCGAAGCTGTAGTCGCGCCAGTTTTTCCAAAACTCAGCAGGAAGTGGGTGGATTTCCTGAGGCATGTAGAGGCCATTGTCCGCCGGGAGTGAGCGCAGGATGGCTTCCTTGAGCGGAACGAGTGCTTTAGGGTTGTTGGTGGAATGGTAGAGCACGGCGTCTCACTTGTTGATTTTTTCTTGAACCACGTGCACGCCTTTCGGGTTGATGCGGGAGACGTGAATTTGGTTGGAGAGGGGCACGGCCGAGAACACCTTGGAAATGGCCTCTCCGACTTTGCGTGCGGTTTCCTCACCTTCACAGAGAGCAAAAACGGATGGGCCGGCACCAGAGATCGAAAAGCCGAGGGCACCAGCGGATAGCGCGGCGCGTTTGGCTTTGTAGAACTCAGGGATCAGTTTTTGACGACGTGGCTCGGCGATAACATCATGGATCGAGCGCGAAATCAAACCGTAGTCTTCTTGAATCAAGCCGCAGAGGAGGCCGCCAAGGTTGCCAATTTGTTGGGTGGCATTGTTGAGCGGGATGTCCTTGGGCAAAATTTCGCGGGCGACCTTGGTGAGGATCTCTATGTCGGGATGCACGACGGCGGCCCAGAGGTTTTGCGGCACGGGAATTTGTGCGATGTCGAGTTCTTCGTTCGAGCGGATGAAAACGATGCCACCGAGCAGGCAGGGCGCAACGTTGTCGGCATGCCATGCACCATCGGCACTGGCTTCACCGGCCATGGCGAATGGTAGTAGTTGTTTTTTGGTAAGCGGTTCACCGATGAGTCGATTTACGGCATAGACGCCAGCTACCGCGGAAGCGGCGGAGGAACCAAGGCCGGAGCCGAAGGGCATTTTTTTGTGAATTTCCATCTCAATGCCACGATCCAGCATGCCGAGGTGGCGGAGGAAATCCAAGGCGGCGACGCCTGCTGTGTTTTTCTCGGGGTCTTTCGGCAGTTTGCCGTCATCACCAGTGATTGTCGTGATTCGCAGCCCCGGTTTGGATGAATGGCGGACCACTACCTCGTCGCCTGGAGCGTCGATGGCAAAGCCAAGAACGTCGTAACCGCAGGCTACGTTGGCAACAGTGGCGGGGGCAAAAACTCTGGTTTCAAGAATGGGCTCGGGAAGCATCGCGCGGTCATAGTACAGATTTTGCAACAAATGACTAGAGCTGTGTGTGTCAAGATTTGAAGAAATTTTCTCGCCAACTGTTTGTGGCACATGGCTGTATTTTATCGAAACAAATCATCGAACATAACGAAGAGAAGAAAAACTGCGACGAGATACCAATACTAAGCGAGACCGCTCTTGCGGATGGGATTTTTTCCGAATTCGTTCGCGATGAATGTGTCGTATGCGAATTCATCATCGGGAATGTCTGTGCCGTCGTAGGCGGAGTCCTGCTGCCAAGATTTTCGTTCGTCTGTAAAAGTCGATTTTTTCGACTTGGCTGCTTGATTGCAATGTGGGCAATCACTGCCAACAGGCACGTCTTGATCACATCAGGGGCAGAGATATTTCACTTTCAGCCGCGGCTGCGATAAAGGCTGATGCCGTCAGCGATTCCATCAGCGATGGCTTGGCGGTACCAAGATTTACGCATTTTATCGCGCTCGTTGCGATTGCTGACAAAACCGCATTCCACGAGGATGGCGGGCATGGAGGCGTTGCGAATTACGTAGTAACGGGCAAACTTTACGCCGCGGTTGGTGCCACGGACGCGGCGTAGCATATTGCTTTGAACGTAGGAAGCGAGAGATTTGCTCTGTGCAGAACTGTAAAATGTTTCGAGGCCACAGGCCTCTTGGCGCCAGGTGAAATTGTAGTGTACACTCACGAAGATTGCGTTACGGTATTTCGAGGCCATCGATACACGTTGGGGCAGTGAGATGAAGTAATCGCTGCGGCGCAGCACAGCGGTGCGATAGCCCTTGCGCTTGAGGGTGTTTTCGAGGCGTAAAGAGGTATCGAGGCAGAGGTGTTTTTCGTATACGCGCCCCCATTGGCATCCTTTGTCGTGACCACCGTGACCGGGATCGATCACAACGGTGCTGAAGTAACGTGCTTGTGCTGCTGGGCTGATCAGCAGAAAGCAAGCGAGCGTGAGGAGTAATTGGGTAAAGCGTTTCATAACTCTGCGCGAATTGAATCAGAAATTTTATTACCCGACAATAAATTTTATAGAAAAATTAACTATCAGGCTGAGTTAGTTGTAAACGTAAGGAGGGCGTTCGGAGATTTTGCGGATTTTGGCTTGGGCCTGAGCTGCTGCGGCTGCATCATAGAGCACACTTCCAGCGACTTTGACGGAGCCATCGCCGAAGGTCATGAGGCGAGGATCACCATTGGCACCGCGCTTGTGGAGGTCTCGTCCGAGAAATTTTCCATCCACATCCATGCGGGCGTGAACGTAGAATTCGGGCGTGGCGAGGTAGAGAACATGGAGAACCTGAGCGCGATCAACGCTTGCTTGTGGTTTGCGGAAAAGCAACGCCTCTCCGAGACAGAGGGTTTGGATCGATGTGCCAGTTTTGCCATCAATGAGTTGGGCGTAGAGCTTGGTCCGGGATGAGCTTGTGAAGTTGATTACGCGGTATTCGCGAGTTTTTCCGGGGGAGCCTGGAACGCCGACTTTTTGGCTCCAATCGGGTCGTGCAGTAGCGCAGGTGAAAAGCAAGCGGTTGGAGATATAGCCGCTCGATTGAGTTCCACGATCGCGAATGATCGCTGACACGGAGTAGGATCCAGGTTCGCGGAGATTGTAGATTTTCGAGATATCGATTGTCTTGGCCACGGTCTGACCTGCGCCAATTTTGACAGCGCCGAAGTTGGCGTTGCCGAGTCCTGAGGCGACCTCGCCGTTGCCACGTTTGACAACCATGTCGAGCCATGAAGTCCGGCCTTGATCCGCAAGGACGATGTCATTGCCCGTATTGTTAGTGATGGTGACACCGACCAGTACATTTTCCCCCGCGAGAATTTGCGCGGAGTTCATGCGGATGTTGACGCCGATTTGGGCCTGGCTCACAGCAGTGCAAGCCAAGGCGGCGAGGGAGAAGATGATCTGTTTCACGGTGCGATTCATTACCGCCATGCTAGGGGAAAAGCGTAGCAGGTCAAGTGGCCATTTCGGGAAAAATTTCGAATGGCCTAGGGATTTATGAGCTCTTTAGGGTGAGAGCGAGTACGTCTGTCTATCATGATCTGATGGACATGGATAAAATTCAGGCGCTTTTTGAAAGAAAAGCGCCTGAATTGTTTTGGGATATGTGATGCTTATTAGAGTTTTTTCCCTTCGAAGTAACCTTCGATTTCTTCTAGTGTTTTGCCTTTCGTTTCGGGCAAGAAGAATGCTGCTGCGATGAAGTAAATCACGGTAAATGCAGCCCATGCAAAGAACATGGTTGAGTAGCCGTAGTTTCCGACGAGCGGGAGGAATAGCCAAGCGATTGATGTCGATACGCCTTGGTTGATTAGTAGAGCAATGCTCATGCCGTTAGAACGAATTCTGTTAGGCATTAGCTCGGACAGCGCGAGCCATACGCAAACTCCGGGGCCTGCGGCGTAGGCTGCAATGAATAGCATAAAGCATACTGCTACGAGCCAGCCTGTCGTGCTATTGGGTCGTGGTCCGATTTCTGCACGTTTGATAATCAGTGGCTCCTTGTTTTTCTCATCTTGCGAGGCGGCGATTTTCAGCACGGGCTCATTGATTTTGCCATTGTTCAGTGTTACGGGCAGAGAATTGACCAATTCCGTTCCTCCCTCTTCTCCCCGTTGGTAGGTTACTACCAGTTGCTGCTCTTGATTGCTGATTTCACCAGCTAATGAATCCATCAATGATTTATCACTCAGATTGATGACAAGAGTGGCATCAGTTGCTGAAACCATGGTTTGGACTTTTTCGGTAATATCTTTCCGATTGTTCTCGATGCCAAGGAATAGCAGCGCGGCACCGACCAAGCCGGCAATGATGCCAGCAGTGCCCATCTTGAGTAGGAATTTGCGACCTGCTTTGTCAACTAAGACTACCGCTACGATGGTCATGATGCAGTTTACAATTTTCAGCACGGTGTCACCGTAGTTGCCCATGACTCCTGAGAGGCCACCTTGCTGAAAAATCTTCACCGAGTAGGCCAACACCGAATTGATTCCTGTGGCTTGGTTGCAAGCGAGGATCACGACTGCCAAGACGAACGGGTAAATGTATTTGCGTTGAAAAATGCTTCCTTTTGACGTGCCTGAGTCTACTGCAGCTTTTGCCGTGCTTTCTGATTCTGACATGTCACGAATCGCTTGATCAGCTCCTTCTTCGCCACTTGATTTCAGAAGCGCAGCACGCGCCTCTTCTCGGCGACCTTTGAGGAACAACCAACGAGGAGATTCAGTTACGAAGAAGCATCCCAGCAAGAAAAAGATTCCCGGAATCACTGATACCCAGAAGATCATGCGCCATGCAGAATTTTTTGCATCGAATAGTTGCTGGCCAGTTCCTCCGGCGAGTTCTAAGGATTCCACTTTGCTGCCAAAATAGAGTGCGATGAGCGCAGCGAAAACTAGACCCACTGTCAGTAAGAACTGAAACAAGCCCGTGCCCTTGCCACGACTGTTGGCTCCGAGGCATTCAGCGAGGTAGAGAGGTACCACTACTCCGATCAATCCTCCGGAAATGCCTTGTAGCAAGCGACCTGCGATTAGTGCGACAAAAGAGTTCGATAAACAAATGATGGGAACGCTCAGAATGAATAACAGAGCACTGAGAATTAGTATCGGTTTTCTTCCAAAAAAATCAGCTAACGCGCCGGCAAAAAGAGACGATAGAACTGAACCGAGCAATACTGCTGCCACCACAGTGCCGATTTGTTGCGGTGAAAACCC
>CANHKJ010000117.1 GCA_947460915.1 Verrucomicrobiia bacterium | reverse complement strand
GTTGATGACGGCAAACTCTTCGTTGCCAAGATAGAAGTATGGCGTTTTAGGCAAAGACCATACATAAAGGAGTAGGGTATAGATGATTGCTAGTAGCAAGCAGGTGTAGAGAATGCCTGCACTCCAACACGGGTAGAAAAACCGACCAAACAAGCGACCGAGTGCTCCTCGTTTCGTGAACGGAAGAGTTACACGTGGTAGCATTTCCTGCCGCTCGGTCAATGCGATCAGGGTGGAGGGTATGGCTAGTAGACCTGCGATAATTGGGATAAGGATCCAGTCTACATGATTCATCACCATGATTATAACGGAGATCACGATCACCGCGAGCCCGAGTAGGCGATTACGCGTGCTGTGATTTTCTGATATCGGCGCAATGGTGGAAACACCCAAGCTGAAGATGAACCAGGAAAGATAGAGTGCGGCACCGACCAAACAAAAAAATGCGGTAATGTTATCCTGGCGATCTAGGGCAAAAAATTCGAGAAATTCGTCAAAATCCTCCATGACTCCAACCATCGCCATCAGCGAGCCGATCGCCAGAGCTAGCGGCACCAGTCCGCGAAGTATAATCGAAGCATTTCCGGATATGCCGACGTTGATGGCGGTCATGCAGCATGAAATGAAAAAAATCGAGCACAGCGCGATGAGTTCCGCAAAAAGATTCATGCCTCCAAAGAAGTAGCGCAAAATCAGGTAAGGGATGATCGATACAAAAAGCAACAAAGTCTGTCCGATAATGGCGGACCATTTTCCTGCTACAATGCGGGTGGCATTGAGCTTGGTGAGCACCATCATATCGAGGGTAGTAGATTTGATTTCGGAATGCAGTGCATTGATGCCACGCAGGGGTTGCACAAAGAGAACGGCTAACGAGAAAAACAGAAAGATGATGCGCGATACAACTTCTCCAGCTCCATTGAGTCCACTCGCGCTCGTAGCAATCAGCATGATCAATCCAAGAAACAATTGTAGACCGAGAAAGACTGCCACAAAGGTGCGTGCGCGTAGTCCTTGGCGCAGTTCTTTGACCAACATGGGAGGGAGTCGATCAGGAAAGTCATTCAAGCGATCCAACAACGATGGCTCGGCGGGGCTGACAGCAGTGGTAGATGATAGTGAATCGCTCATGATCATGATGCTGGTGGGTTAAATGCTGCGGTATCAGGCATCGGTGGTGGCTTTTGTCCTGCTAATTCACCACGCTCGATCTTGCCTAACATATCGATGAAGGCATCTTCCAGGTTCCGCTCCTCGCGGTGGAACTCGGTGATTTTCAATCCGTCCTTAATCATGCGGTGAAGAATCTCGGCCGCGTCCTCGATGTGGGGGGAATCGATACGAATGCGGCCACCATTTTTTCGTGACTCCATGAACTCGACCTTCGGATGCAGCAAACACCAGGCAGAGAGAGAGTCGCTAGAGTTGAGAACTTGCACATCATAGAGAAATCCGCCGGCGGCATCGGTGCTTTGTTTCATGCTCTCGGCATCGCCGTGGTGCACGATGCGTCCGCCATTGATGAAAAGGAGTGAGTCACACATTTCACCAAGCTCGGAGAGAATGTGTGATGAAATGAAAATGGTCTTACCCTCTTGAGCAAGCACGCGGATCAAGCTCTTGAGTTCCACGCGAGCTTTCGGGTCGAGACCAGCGGCGGGCTCGTCCATGATTAAAACTTGTGGGTCTTGCAACAAAGCTCGACCGAGGCCAAGACGCTGAGTGTTACCCTTGGATAATTTGTTAGAAAAACGTTCAGCAAGGGGCACGAGGTCGGTGAACTCCATGACTTCTTGCACACGTTGTCGACGCTCTTTGCCCTTGTAGCCTAGCGCGCGGGCGTAGAAGTCGAGATACTCGACAACAGTCATGTGCTCGTAGTTACCAAAATGATCGGGCATCCAGCCGATCAAGCGCCGGACTTCTTCGGGGTGACTTACTACGTTATAGCCGCACACTTCCGCAACGCCAAGCGTCGGGTAATCGAGCGAGGCGAGAATGCGCATGGTGGTGGTTTTTCCTGCACCATTGGCACCAACGAAGCCGCAGACCGAGCCATGTGGGATCTCGAAAGAAACACCGTTGACGGCCTTGAGTGCGCCGAAGTAGCGGTAAAGATTATGAACGCTTATGGCGTGACTACTCATGGTGATGAAATGGGGTGAAAGATTAAGGAGCGGGCTTTACGCTGCCGGTGATGATACTGGTATTACTCGTCCAGTTGAGTCGCGGGTGGGTGTCTAACATTCTAGCAGTAGAACTGATGGCCACGTAGCTACCAGGGCGTTTGCTGAGGCGTTGTAGGCTTCTGATTTCTTGACTACATAACAGTGTGCTAGCATGATTCACGAATTTATCATGATCGATCTCGGTTGATTCGCTGCAAAGGAATTTTTTACCAGGAGCGATTGCATCCGCTTTCCAGATTTTGCCATCAACATCGCGATAAAAAAATGAATCGATGGAGTGATCAAAGCTACTTAGCAATGTGGCTGGGTTTGCTGGATCAGTCTGCTCGATTCGAGATCGGGTAGGTACGATAGAATGAATCAATTGTGCTTGCTCCGAACGCGACTGGAACCAATCGCCCGATACTTGAATGCCTTTGTCATCGAAATTGATCGCGTAGGCCTGATCATTGCTGCTCGATGTGTTGAGGCGCGTCCATTGAGAAATTCTCAACGGTAGTGGTGAGATCGAACACGCTTCAGTCATGGCGAAACGATTGCTGAAAAGAACTCCCGTTCGCGAGATTTGTGTTTGTGAAATGTAAGCATTGTTATCGCCATCGCCAGAGGGCATTTCCACAAGCTGCACGCGAACGCCTTTGCCCCCCATGCCATCCTGAATGAAGATCAATATGATCATCGCCAAGCTTGCAGCCAGAGCAATAATGGGAGTTGTAATAAACAGCTTATGGCGCATGCCTGATTTCGCGAAAACGAAAAGATTGATTGGCCCGACGATGACCCCAAAGGCAATCAAGAGCAGAATAAAAAAAACAAAGTGGAACGTTTTGCCACCAAGTTGCTGTTGCAGGCCCCATCCGGCGGAATAGTCTTCTACAAAGGATTTGTATTGATGCCCTGCTTGCCCTGAGCCACTGGTGATTTGGGCAATCAGTTGGCTTTCATCTATGCGGAGTTCGGCATTGATTGGAGTGCTGACAATCAGTCCTTTGCCGAACTTGGTCGAGTCTGCTTGAGGTTCATCCGATTCAATGCCTAATGTTGCCCAAGTTGCAGATGGCGTTCGTGTGAAGATGCGCATTGATCCACCCAAACGCACCCATTGCTGAATCGCAGTGCGCGCGCCAGGGGACAACTCAGTCCAATCGACTTCGGAGAGAATTAAGCAGTCATAGCCCGCGTATGCCCGCCAATCTTCAGGCATTTTTGATGCGGAAAACATACCGCCGAAATTGCTAGTCGAGCCGTAGTAGCTGGAGGAACCGCCCGTGATTTTTTTGACCTCGGCATCCAAGCGTGATGCATTCGGCGTGAATAGTGGCTCGGACAAGAGAATGTTTGGGAGGTTGATCTGATTGTTGCTACTTTGAGTGTAATTGCCATTTACGATGCCAATCATGCTGAGTTCTAACATCTGATTGCACATGGCGCCACCATATGAATGCTCTTTTACCGCAGCAGCTACTGGCACGAGTAGGTCGGTTGTGGTCACTTTTTCGGCATCGCCTTGAACCGAGAAGCTGGATTCGAGTTTTTGCACGCCACTGTTGCCATCGGCGCTACAATCAAAGTTCAGCGAAAAAACAACAGGCGCAGTTGTGCGATTGGAGATCGTGACGCGGATCGGTGCGTAACCAGAGGATGGAAGTTTGTTGAACAGAGCTGTGACCTCGACTGTTGACTTGGAGTATGGTCCAAAGGTGTGGCGGAAAAAAAGTTCCTGAGCAAAGGACACAGAGGAACCGAGCAGGGAGAGAGTGAGTAACAAAAAAAGTTGCAATAGATTCATGGGGAACAGGCGTTGCAGTGAATAAGACAATGCTTGCGAATTTCGTCAGAAAATCAAGGATGGAATTAGTGAGAGCAAATCTTTCGAGGCCTTGATTTCAAATTTTAGCTCGTATGCCCGACAGTCCTAAGTCATTGGATAAGTCGTAAGCCAAGATTCTCGACGGAACCAGGTCTCTTGGCGCTTTGCATACTGACGGGTCGCCTCGATGATTTTTTGAAGGCATTCCGCATGCGAGAGTTGCCCATCAAGAAAGGCGAGAATTTGGGGCACACCGATGGCCTTCGCGCAAGTGGTCGAGAGTTGCGAACGCAGGGCGCGAACTTCGTCGATGGCGTCCCCCTCAAGCATCGCGGTGCTGCGCTCGGCGATGCGTTGGTGCAAGACTTCGCGCGGCCGTTGAATGACGAGACCCAGCAACGATGCCGTGCGTGCTTCGCTGACGTGCTGCCAATTTTTTCGCAAAGTGGATGCCTTGGTGCCGCTGAGTAGGCAAATTTCAAGTGAACGCGAGACGTAGCGACGATTTGTGAGATTGATCTGTGCTGCTTCCTCGGGGTCCAGTGTTTGCAATCGCGCGATGATTTCTTCGTGAGTGAGCGCATCGAGTTCACAGCGCAGATTTTCCTCTGAGGGCGGAACGGGCGACGGTCCGTGAGTAAGAAATTTCAGATAAAGCCCCGAGCCACCGGTGACGATAGGTGTTTTGCCTCGGGAAATGATCTCCTCTAACACCGGTCGGGCGAGATTGACAAAAAGTTGGGCATCGCAAGTTTCCGAGGGATCGAGAACGCCGTAGAGGTGATGCGGGATTTGCGATTTTTCTGACTCACTCGGTGCGGCGGAAATGGTATCGATGCCACGATAAAGCTGAAAGGCATCGGCATTGACGATCTCGCCGTCCTTTTCCCGTGCAAGTTGCAGCGCTAGCGAGGATTTCCCGCTAGCCGTGGGACCACAGACATAAAATGGCTCTGGTGGTTTCATGGAAAGTGTTAGATGTCGCCCGGAGCTAACAAATGCGTGTAGCGCTTGAAGTTGATGGCTTTGCCCGTGGTCGTATCGATTTCAACGATGGCTCCACAGAGACGCACGGGGCCTTTGGCAATAGGAAAGCGGGTGGGCAGTCCGGACTTGAAGCGCCAAATGACGGATTCGGTCGCGCGGCCCAGCACCGAGTCATCGGGGCCGCACATGCCGGCGTCAGTGAGGTAGGCGGTGCCGTTGGGTAAGATGCAGTCATCGGCAGTTTGCACATGGGTGTGCGTGCCGCACATGCATGAGATTTTTCCATCGAGCATTCGTCCCATGGCGATTTTTTCGCTGGTTGTTTCGGCGTGGAAGTCCATGAAAATTACTTTGATTCCCAGCGCTTGCAGGCGTTCGGCCTCGGTCTCGGCCCAAATGAAGGGGTTTTCGAGAGGTGGTTGCATGAAGGAGCGGCCCTGCGCTTGCATGATCGCAACTTTGCCTTTGTCAGTATCGAGAACCACGGTGCCTGCTCCGGGAGTGCCAGTGGGATAATTTCCCGGCCGCAGCAATCTTGGTTCCGTCGGAAAATAGTGAACGATTTCCGCTTGATCCCATACGTGGTCGCCGGTGGTGATAACCGTGGCTCCTGCACGCAACAGGTCGATCGCGATCTTCGGCGTGATGCCACGGCCTGCGGCGGAGTTTTCGCCATTGACGACCGTAAAGTCGATGTTCTCGGCTTTTTTGATTTGAGGGAGAAGTAGATGAACCGCCTTGCGGCCGGGTTCGCCGACAACGTCACCGAGGAAAAGAATGCGAATGGAATCAGACATGATGGAAGCTGCAAAGAGCTAAAAGCAAAACACAGCGCTTGGCGATAGAAATGTGTGCATGGATGAAGTAATGCCTGCGTTGACCCGCATTCCCAATCCTACATTTTTATTTCAATCTAGCTGTTTTCTGATCGTTACTTCTTCCCGAAATGCTTTTCCAGAGTCTGGCGGCGGTAGGAGAAAATGTGTTCGAGTTTACGACGAACGAAGACGGCATGTGCAATCGAGCCAAACGGGCCGAAGGGGAGAGCATAGTGAACGAGGTCGGTCATCAATACACCTTCTGGCGTTTCTTCAAAGTGGTGCAAATGATGCCAAAGAGTGTAAGGTCCGCTGATTTGGTTATCGATGAACGATTGTGGCTCCTTGACCGATTTGATCTCGGTGACCCATGGCACATGTATCAGAGGCGCGATGCGGATGCGGTAGGTGATGATCTGACCCTCGACCATTTTTTCCGAGGAACTGTAAGTCATCGTGAACCCCAGATCGGCAGGGGTAATATCATTGAGATTGCGCGGAGTGGAAAAAAACTCCCAAGCTTCTTGGAGCGAGATCGGTAAGACTTGCTGTTGCTTCAAAACGTGTACTTTCATGCGCCCGAAGGTGCCACAGGAAAGTCAGCGCGCAAGGGCTGATCAGCAAAAATCAGACGATTCCCATCAATGCGAGAACGTGGTAGGCCCCCCAGATGAAGGTGCAGATGATGGCGACCATGAGCAACTTGGCGCAAAATTCGACTTGTGGACGTGTCATACGGGCGGCAGTGAACGCGCAAAACGGGCTGATGGCAAGCCAAAATGATCGTGAAGAGAAGAAACAGGAAGACATAAGACCTTCAGACATAAGATGTAAGAGAAAGGCAAGGGGCGCTCACAAGTTTATGAACTTTTATTGCGTTTTCGAGTCTCTCAAGCTCTGCGAACTTTTCGTTTTAACGTGCGGCACAAGCCAGGATCGAGGTCGAGTTCGTTGGCGAGGATGGTAAAGGCTTTTAGCGTTTGGGCAGAGATGTGATGCTCCATGCCCTCTACGTCTTGGTAGATGGTTTCTTCATCGAGTCCGAAGTGACGGAGCAGGCGCGTGAGCACCTCGTGGCGTTTGATGACATATTGTGCTAAATCGATGCCTTTTTGAGTGAGGATGACACCGCGGTAGCGTTCATAGACGACCAATTCCTCGCTGCCGAGTCGTTTGAGCATCGCAGACACGCTGGCCTGTGAAATTCCGAGATTGCGTGCGATGTCCACGGCGCGGGCGTAACCCTTCTGTTCGATCAAATGGTAGATCTGCTCCAAGTAATCTTGCGATGCGACGGAAGCTGACTGGGTTTTCGGCACGCACGATGCTGGATGGCGGCGTGGATTTTGGCAAGTGACAAATTGCACAAAAAATAGTCCTTGCATAGATTCTTAGTCGTGACTAAGTTTGTTCGTCGAAGCAAACATCCTCGGCGCAAATCACGAGTTTTTTGATTTATGAAACGTCTGCTCTCTTTAGTTACTGTGATTTCTTTATGCACAGCGGGCTTCCTGTTGTCCTGCAAAAAATCGGACTCAAAGGCGACTGACGGAAAAAAGGTTGTGTTGACGAGCTTTACGATCATTGCCGATATGGCTCGTGAGGTGGCAGGGGATGCTGCGGTGGTGGAATCACTGATTAAACTTGGTGCCGAAGTGCATGGCTATGAACCGACGCCCAAGGATCTCGTCAAGGCACAGAAAGCGGATTTAATTTTGTGGAATGGCATGAACTTGGAGTCATGGTTCGAAAAGTTTTTCAATCGACTCGATCACGTGCCGCGCGTGTTGGTATCAGAGGGCATCGATCCTATGCCCATTGGCGAAGGTCCCTACACCGGTAAGGCCAATCCTCATGCTTGGATGTCGCCGAAGTGCGCCTTGATCTACGTCCGAAACATTTGCGAAGCGATGGTCAAAATGGACCCAGCGAATGAAGCCACCTATCGCGCCAATGCGGCGGCCTACGTGCAAAAAATTCAAGCATTGGATGCCCCAGTGCGTGAGCGTTTGGCAAAAATTCCTGCCGAGCAGCGCGTGCTCGTCACCAGTGAAGGAGCGTTTTCCTATCTCTGCCAAGCATACGATCTCACCGCTGTGTCGTTGTGGCCAATCAATGCCGATGCACAGGGCACGCCGCAGCAAGTGCGTGCTGTGATCGATCTGGTGCGCGAGCGCAAAGTGCCCGTCGTTTTTTCCGAAAGCACCGTGAGTGATAAGCCGATCAAGCAAGTAGCGCAAGAAACAGGTGCACGCTACGGCGGCGTCTTGTTTGTGGATTCGCTCACTGATGCGAATGGCCTCGCGCCGACTTTTCTCAAAATGTTAGAGACGAATGCTGAAACTATTGTGAAAGGATTTTTGCAGCCATGAGCGAGCATCACAGTGAAACCATGAGTTTGATGGTGGATGATCTTTCCGTTGTTTATGGAAATGGTCATGCGGCCTTGCAGGGGGCTACTTTTTCACTTCAGGGTGGAACGATCTGCGCGTTGGTGGGCATCAACGGCAGTGGGAAATCGACTTTGTTCAAGAGCATCATGGGCTTTGTGCGGCCGACCTCGGGTGCGGTAAAAATCAATGGTGCCGATATCAAAACCGCGTTGAAAAATCAGCTCGTGGCGTATGTGCCGCAGGCGGAAGAAGTCGATTGGAGTTTTCCCGTGAGTGTTGCCGATGTGGTGATGATGGGGCGCTACGGTAAGATGAATTGGATGCGCATTCCCCGCCACGTGGATCATGAAGTGGTCGAAAAAAGTCTGCGTCGCGTCGAGATGTGGGACTACCGCGATCGCCAGATCGGTGAACTATCGGGCGGGCAAAAGAAGCGCGTGTTTCTCGCACGTGCGTT
>CANHKJ010000116.1 GCA_947460915.1 Verrucomicrobiia bacterium | reverse complement strand
GCGCTCTTTGCGGTCGGGGGATTTCAGTTGAATGATCGCGATCGATTCCATCAAGGCTCGCACCGCTTTCGGATGAGTTTCGCTTTGCTGCAGAGCAAGCAAAGCCGGAAGTTTTTGTTGATTTTGCCCGATCGAGGAATCCTGGATGGCGCGCAGCCGTTTTGCGAGATCGGGATTAGCCAAGGCCGCGAGATCAGAAACTTCTTTCATCGCGCGGCGCAATCCCGAGGTGGTGTCAGCGAAATCGGTGGTTTTGGGATTGATGCGAACGGCTGCGCCTGAGGCATCGAGAAGCGGTGTGCCATCGGCGACTTGCAATGTGGCGAGCGTGCCATCCGCCTCGGCCTCTCCAGTTAGGGTAACTGCTGTGAGCTTCCCGTCGGGAGCTTCATAGAGATAAATCGCACCTTCCTTCCATTGATCCAGCCACGATACCACCTCGGGTGAGGGCTTGGTTTTGAGGCTAAGGATGATTTCCTGTTGCTCTGCAGGAGTCGGTGCCTCGATCGCCGAGGCTATGACTTTGCGAAGTTCGGAGCTACCCGTGCCTGTTTCATCAGCACGAGTGAAAAACGCAGAGCTTAGCAAAAGGCTCAGGCCCAGTCCTCGTTTCACGTGGTGAATCAGCAAATTGGCTCGAAGGAATGGCATAATGGATTTCGTCCTAGCATTTGCCGTGCCATGCAAATTGATAAATCGAGGATGTCTATTGATGGATCTAATTCACACCATGAGGCGAGATCCAAAAACGAGCAAACCTGAGGTAAAAGATTCCGTGGATTTTTCTTGTCAAACTGCTAGGCAATTGCTGTAGTTTGCTTGCAATGAAGCTTCAAATTCTCCCCGCGATTGGCCTGGTCTTACTAACGAGTCTGTCGTCTTGCAAAAAAGATCAAACCGCGCTTGAGATTGAAATCTTGCGCGATCAAGCTCGCAGCGTGGAGTTTAGCCAAAAAGTCCGCCTTCTGGAAATGCGCTGGGAGCGTCTTGGCCCCAGCCACGAGCTTGCGGAACTCGCATCTGCTAATGTGGAGAAATCCACCCAATTGTTGACGGATATGCGCCTGGAGCGCGAGCAGCTTACCGTGGACATCGCCAAGCTCGAAAAAGATCTCTTGCTTGCGGAGCAAAAGCACAAAAACCATCTGCGCATGACATCGATCGGCAAGGAGTATCCAAAATTCGCAGCCAAACATCGCATATACGAAAACGTGACAGTGGTGGAAGTTGATGACATGGGAATTCAGATCCGCCACAAGGATGGGCTGTCTCGGGTTACTGCGAGCAAATTGACCTTGGAACAAATGACTGACTGTGGGATTGATCCGGAAATTGCCCACAAAGCACAGCTTGATGAAGCAAAACAAATCGCCGCTTACAATAAAATGGTGGACAAAGAACTCGCCAAGCGTAAGGCGCAAGAACGCATCGCGGCGGCGTATGAGCCCTCGGTTCCCTCTCCTGTGGTTGCATCCACCACGCGCAGCTCGCGCCCGTCAAATTTCGGTAAAATGTCATCGAGCTACTCCAGCTACGGAACGAGCAGCCGCACGCGCCGCTACCGCAGCTCCTATTACACTGGCCCGACGATTTATTACTACAATGCCGGAAACAGCGGCTCCAGCAGCAATTACTCCGGCTACAGTTCTTCTTTCTATCAACGCGTCACTCCCAAGACCTTCATTCCGCCACGGAGCACGCCGCAGTCAATCTCGCCTACGATCTGCCCCTAAACCTACCAATTTCAGAAATTTTACTGATTCATTTTTTTCTTCCATTTACCAACATGAAATACCGTTCGATTACCCTTCTCATGGTCCTGTGTGCCTTCTCGCTTAACTCTTGCAAAGATGATCCCGCTTTGGTCAAGCAGCGCGAGGAACAGAAGGCGGAAATCGCTCGCCTCGAAGGGGAAATGAACATTTTGAGCGAGAAAATCAATGCTTTGCCAGCGGATCGCAGCGATGAGTTGGCCGATACTAAGAAAAAAGTCGAGCTTCAGAACGAAGAAATGGCCAAGCTCGAAAAGGATATTACCACACTTCAGGCGAAAAAGCGTGGTCTGGAAGATGAATTTGCCCAATACCAGCGCAAATATCCGGTAAATCGCTAATCTCGAAGCGAATTTTCACCCTGACACTTTTACTAGTTACTTTTTTACCTGATTCACGATTATGGGAATGTTTGATGATATGTTTACGAGCTCCCGTGGCCCGGGAGTGATTGGCACCGGCCTTGCACTCGTTGTGCTTGTCGGCTTTGGCTCGCTCTACTTGCTGGTTTTTGATGAGGAAATGCAAGGTGGCGACAAGACCATTGAGTCGATCATCCGCGATCAAGGCGGTCAGATCGAGAGTTATGAAAAGTCCATCATCATGCAAAAGGACACCATCGAGAAAAGCAAAGAGCGAGTGAAGCTCTCCGATGAAGTCGTCGGCCTTGAGCGCCAAATCGCTCTGCGCCAAACTCGCATTGATGAAATGAAAACTGAAATTTCCGATGCCGAAACGAGCATCGCAACGATGCAGAGTGAGTGGGAAACATACAAAGCGGCGTATCGCAAAGCAGAACGCGCTCGTGCCATTGGCGAGAAGCTTCCGGAATTAACCACGAAATCAGGCGTCACCTACAAAGGAGTGAAAATCAATAAAATCGATGACCTACGCACGAACATCGGACACGCAGACGGGAGCAAAGCCATCGCTTGGAATGAAATGCCCGACGATCTCGCCGATCGTTTTCAGTTCACGAAGGAATTGGCGGATGCGCTTTACAAACAAGAGCACACAGTGGTTGAAGGTCTAGGCGCCGCCGCAGACATGACAGAAATCCGCGGCAGCATTGATTTTATCAACTCGAAAATTCGTGAATCGGAGGGTTTCTACAACAGCAAAGCGCAAGACCATAGCCAAGCGCAGGCTCGCATTCAAGGACTTGAAAACAAAATCCAAGGCCTGCAAAATATGATTGCTGCTGAGGTGAACAAAGCGGGTCTGCGGCAGACACCGCGATACCGCTCTCAGATTCAAGACTGCCAAGACGCAATCGAGGCGGAACGTGCCAAAATACGGAGCTTTCCTGAGTATCAAACACAGTATCGGGCAGAGCGCGCCAAACGTGAGGCCGAGGTGAAAGCCTTGCAGTTGCGCTTGCGCACTTTAGAGATGGAAGCGCAGAAAAAGCCGAAATAATCGAGCTGGCTCAATGAGGAAATTGCATGTTGGGAAGTGATAATGAGGCCGGAGTTTTTGGCATCCTGTTTGGGATCGTCATGCTCGTGCTTTTCACTGTCGCCATGGGAGTTATGGCGGACAAACGGATGGGATTTTCCTCACGCAAGACGGATTTGATTCAAGATATCGCCTACCAAGCCGAGCAGATTGCTGATCTGGAAGATCGCAAGGAATTGTTGGAGCAGCGCTATACTGATCGACGCAAGCAAGTGGAATCGTTTGATTCCACACAAGCTCGTTTGCTCAAGGAAGTTCAACTCAATCAGGAAATCATCGCAGAAAAGCGCACGGTGATTCCCGGTTTGATGGCGGGCATTTCGAAGCTGGAGTCTGAGATTGCGCAATACCGCAAAAAATATCAACTTGCTGTCTGGAACCAAGCCATCGGCGAGGCAATGCCGCGTCTCGAAACTATTGGCGGCAAGAAGTATGCTGATGTGGTAATCAAAAAAGTCACCGCCTACCACCTTGAGATCACGCACAAAGATGGCATGAGCCGCATACCGCGCGCGCAACTCGGTCCATCTTGGCGTGAGCGTTTCCAGTGGCCTAAGTGATGTTTCGTCGAGAAGGCATTTTTTTTGTATAGCGATCAGAACTTTTCCAGTAGTCATCCTTGCGGTAATTATTGCGCAAAAACACAAGTATCGTGCGCAAAATCTCATTGACATGTGATTTCTGGCTTGGTATCTTGCTCGTGTAATGAATACTACACGAAAGTATTCGTGCGAATAACGTTTTACCAAACCCAAACCCAAACCCATGATTCAGTCTATCCTTGTGTTAGGATCGGGCAGTGCAGGCTTAATCGCGGCATTAACGATCAAGAGAAAAATCCCGCAGGTGCGTGTCACGATTGTGCGTAGTCCTGAGATTGGGATCATTGGTGTGGGCGAGGGCACGACGCCGAATTTTCCGCGTCATTTGTTTGACTATTTGGGCATCAGTCGCAAGGAGTTTTACGCGATTGCCAAACCCACATGGAAGTTGGGCATTCGCTTTCTCTGGGGCGAGCGCAAGGAGTTTTACTACGGGTTTTCCCAGCAGTTAGATGCACAATGGAGTGCGTTGCCAAAGCCTAACGGCTACTACTGCGACGATGATTTCTCTGCGGTGGATGTTCCTGTGGCAATGATGGAGCAAGGCAAAGTATTTGCTCGCCAAGCGAATGGCGCTCCCGATGTGCAACCATGGCATGCTTTTCACATTGAGAATGTGAATTTGGTGGAATGCTTGGAGCGCTACGCTCGGGCGATTGGCGTGGAAATCATCGATGGCAAAGTCGTCGGCGCAGAGCGCGGGCCAAAGGGAATTTCGGCAGTTTTCACGGAAGATGGCAGAAAGTTTGAAGCGGATTTTTATGTCGATTCCAGCGGCTTCCATAGCGAGTTGTTAGGCAAAACATTGGAGGAGCCATTTGTGAGCTTTGATAAATCATTGTTCTGTGATCGGGCCGTGGTCGGTGGTTGGGAGCGAGGTGCGGACGAACCAATTTTGCCCTACACGACGGCTGAAACCATGGATTCGGGCTGGGCTTGGCAGATCGAGCACGAGCACCACGTCAACCGTGGCTATGTGTATTCGTCGCATTTCATCTCGGATGATCAAGCGGCCGAGGAATTTACCCGCAAAAACCCGAGAGCACCGAAGTCACCGCGGGTGGTGAAATTCCGCTCGGGTTGCTACAAGCGCATGTGGGTGGACAATGTCGTGGCCATTGGCAATGCCGGTGGATTTGTGGAGCCGCTCGAAGCCACGGCCTTGATGGTTGTCTGCTCGGAATCACAGACCTTGGTGGAATTTTTGCTGCATTCGAACTTAAAGCCAACGGAAACGTTCCGCAACTTGTTTAACAAAGCGCTATGGAATACATGGGAGGAGATCCGCAATTTCCTCGCGCTGCACTACTATGCGAATACGCGCATGGATACGCCGTATTGGAAAGCTTGTCGTGAGGAAACTGATATCTCTGGATTGCAGGAACTCCTCGCATTTTATCGCGAAAATGGTCCGACGGGATTCGGTCGTCACACCTTGCCGCATACGGGAACGGACTTTGGCATGGAAGGCTATCTTGTCATGATGGTCGGCAACAAAGTGCCCTACCAAAACCGTAGCACTCCAACCGAGGCAGAGTGGAACATTTGGCGCAGCGCGCAGGCTCAAAATCGCGCCATTGCCTCACAGGCGATGACTGTCAAAGAAGCCCTCTATTTTGTCCACCATCCTGGATGGCAATGGAATTCCGATGCACAGCCTCTCATCCCTCAATGAAATTTTTCGCAACCAAATCTCTCCCGTCAACATTAGATAACTGATACAAAACCCATAGAATAAAACCCAAGTACAATCATGAAACTCAAAAAATCTCTCATTTATTCGTTCGTGGCCTCGGCCGTGACTTTGCAATATTCCGCAACTGCCGTTGATATCGTGTGGAATGGTTCGGTAAGCCAGGACATCAATGTTGGCGGCAACTGGAATGGTGGAATCGTGCCACCGGGAGCAGGCGCTCCTCCCGATGGTGATGCATTAGTCAATGTCGCAACTGGGAACTTTCCTTCTGTGACTGCTGGCGAATCGTTCGCGAACCGTGACTGGAAAATCGGCATGGGACCGGGAAATGCCGGTCGTTTGGATCAAAATGCGGGCACAATCTCTACGGCCAATGGTTCATGGATTTTCCTTGGCACTGATGGTGCAAATGGCACCTACAACCTTGCTGACAGTTCCGCTTCCGGCGGCACTCTGACGGGAATGGGGCAAGGTACAGGCAGTGCTACCTGCGGTGATATGTATGTGGGTGTGGGTGGATACCCTTGGGCAGCTAACACAAATCCAGCGAATCGTGGTGTCGGTACTCTCCGCCTCAATACGACGGGTAGCTTGGCGGCAACGGGCCTTGTAAACATTGCTCGCAATGGCGCAGGAACGATGCTGATCGACTCAGGAACTTTTTCCTGCAACGAGTTATGGATCGGTCAAGGCGCTTCCGCAACAGGAATTACCTCCATCAGTGGCGGTGCGATTGTCACTAACAACTGGACGATCATTGGTCGTGAAAGCGGCAATGGCACATTGAACATGACGGGGGGCACCTTGACCAAAAACGGTGGTGGCCGTTTCATCGTGGCAGATAATGCAACGGGAGCGATGAACATGAGTGCCGGCACAGTCTCGGTGAATGATGAATTCTGGGTGGGTCAAGGTGGCTCTTCAAATGGAATCGTTACGCAGTCGGGTGGCACGATTTCGTGCAACAGCTGGATAGCCATCGGCCGCGACGGTGGCACAGGTGTCTATAACATGACGGGAGGCACCTTCAACAAAACGGGTGGTGGCTCCAATTTCATCGTAGGCGCAAGTGGACCTGGCACGATGACAATGTCTGGAAACAGCTTGCTCAATGTGACTGGTGGCATCACTTGGATTGGAGAAAACAATGCAGCTACATTCACCATGAGCGCGGGCAGCAACGCAGAAGTGCGTACGGCACAATTTGTCATCGGCACCTATGGTGGCGGCAATGCGAACGTTAATCTCAGTGGTGGTACATTGAAAACAGGTTTGATCGATGGGGGTGATGGAACGGCCAATGTTACTTTCAATGGCACACAGGTAATTGCCACAGCCACGGCCCTGCCCTTCATTTCGGACCTCGATACGGCGGTGGTTGATGCGGGCGGCTTGAAGATCGATAGCGCTGGTTTCAACTTAGCATCAGCCCAAGCCTTTTCTGGAACGGGCGGAGTCACCAAAACAGGTGCAGGCGTGTTGAGTTTAACCGGAGCAAGTTCCTATGCCGGCGACAATGTTCTTAGTGCTGGCACTTTGAATTTGACCACTGCGTTCACTGGTGGTGGTGCTCTCTCTGTGAGTGGCAATACAACTCTTGGAGTGAAGGTTAATTCTCTCGATGAAGGCATCGTCCCCAGCGCAGTGACCTTATCTTCTGCTGATCCGAAGACCATCAACTTATCGTTGGCTACTGGCGGTAATCCATCAAGTTCGGGAGCTCCGATCCGCACGACGGGAGCTCTCGATGTGAGTGGTGTGACGACGATCAATGTTGCGGCGACAGGTCTGACAGTGGGACAATTTCCGCTCATTGCTTATGGCAGTAAGACAGGCAGTGGTTCGTTCCAACTCGGCACCTTGCCTCCGGGCGTAGTCGCAACGATTGTTGACACGGGCACTTCGATCGATCTCAACATCACCAGTGCCTCCAGCTATGAATGGGAGGGCACGGTTGCGGGCCAAGTATGGGATGTCAATACGACGGCCAATTGGTTTAATGCTGTGACATCCGCTACAGCTCAAGTGTATGTGGATGGAGGCTTGGTCACATTCAACAATACCGCGACAGGCTATGATCCCGTGCTGAATGTAGCTGTAGCCCCTTCGTCGACGGTATTCAATCATGATGCCATCAACTCGTACTCTTTGACAGGCACTGGCTCGATTGGCGGAATCGGTAGCTTGAAGAAGCAAGGTGGTGGCACTCTGACCATGGGGTTGGTGAACACTTACACGGGAGCAACCATCTTGGAAGGCGGCACCTTGACGGTCGATGCACTTGCCAATGGCGGCATCGCCAGCGCAATCGGAGCTTCCTCGGCAAGTTCTAACAATCTGGTTTTTGCGGGTGGCACCTTGGACTATACTGGTCCTGCTACTTCGATCAATCGTGGCTACACCGTGGATGCTGCTACGAACCTGATTCTGAGCACCCTCAGCATTGACAATGATCTCACTCTTAGTGGTCAGGTCACAATGACTTCCGTGGGACGTTTTCAAAAAAATGGCGCTGGCGTGCTCACCTTGACTAACCCCGGTGCAAACGTGTTGGCAATGACTGGTGACAATGATGCTACCCCTGGTTATGTGATCTCGCAAGGTGGCCTAGTGCTCGCAGGCTCTGGCACGCAAACGAATGCCATCACTGGTCAGTTCCGTTTGGGCACCACTGCTAGCAACACCACAGCGCTTACCTTGGATAGCAGCACACTCACCGTGAACGGCCCGTCGATGGCGTCACTGGGCGATGATACGATTTCAACGATTACGATCGGTGGAACTGCTGTCTATCAATCCAATGGACGCTTCAACGTCGGTTACGGAGCGAATTCCGTAGCGAATGTGATCGTCCAAGATAGCGGCACGCTCAACAAAGTCGCTGGCTGGTTGTCTGTGGGCAACAGCAGCAATGCTGCAGGCTTCATGACAGTGAAGGACAATGGCGTGGTGAATAACTCCAATGGCGACTTCAACGTCAGCGATGTAGGAACCTCGTCAGGCACCCTCACGATCGAAGGTTCTGGAACCGTCAATAGCTCGGGTCCGATGTTCATCGGGAAAAATGGTGGCACTACGGGCACGCTGAATCTATCGAGCGGAACTCTCAATGTGACAGCAAACTTCTATTTGGCTCGCGAAGCAACATCGACAGGAACTGCTACGCAAACAGGTGGTTCCTCCACGATGGGTGGAACGGGTGAAGTATTCATCGGCGC
>CANHKJ010000115.1 GCA_947460915.1 Verrucomicrobiia bacterium | reverse complement strand
GGACGTCGAGATAAACACAAGGTGCTCCGGTGCGTTTGATTTCATGGTCGATGGCGCGAGCCACGATATCACGTGGTGCGAGTGATCCGCGAGGGTCGTGTTTTTTGGTGAAATCTTCGCCTTTTTGATTAATCAAAATGGCTCCTTCACCGCGCACGGCTTCCGATACCAAAAAGGATCGAGCCTCTGCGCCACTGGCAGCTGGGTTGTAAAAACAAGTCGGGTGAAATTGGATGAACTCCATGTTGGCAATCGTCGCACCAGCGCGCCAAGCCATGGCCACGCCATCGCCCGTTGCCGAATCCGGATTGGTCGTATAAAGATAGACTTTGCCGCAACCTCCCGTCGCCAAAATCACGCGATCGGAGCGGAAGATGGTGACCTCGCCAGAATCCCGATTCAGCACATAGGCGCCGAGCACGCGGTCATCGCTAACCATTCCCAGTTTGCCTGTGGTGATGAGATCGATGGCGAAATGATTTTCTAACAGAAGGAGGTTTTCCGTCTTGCGTGCGGTGGCGACCAAGGCCTCGGCAATTTCGCGCCCCGTGGTATCGCGGGCATGGAGAATCCTGCGCTTCGAGTGTCCACCTTCTTTGCCTAATGAAAAATGATCACCTTCCTTGTCAAAGTCTACACCATAGCCGACAAGATCATCGATGGTATTCGCGCCTTCTTCGACGATCGTGCGAACGACGGATTCATGACAAAGCCCCGCTCCCGCATCGAGGGTATCGGCGATGTGGAGTTCGCAATTGTCACCTGGATCGCGCAGTCCTTCAGGTAATACGGAGGAGATGCCGCCTTGCGCCCAGGCGGTGTTCGAGTCAAGCAGTGCGCCTTTTGTGACACAGATGACTTTGCCATGCTGAGCCGCACGGATCGCCAAGGAGAGCCCGGCAATTCCTGAGCCGATGATCAAAAAGTCCGCAGTCACGTGATTGTTGGATCTGAAATCAATCTTCCTCGAACTTGCGATCGATCAGATCGGAGAGCGCGGACATTGCTGCTTCTTCATCGGCACCTTCGGTGGTGACAGTGATGATCGAGCCGTGACCGGCAGCCAACATCATCAAACCCATAATGCTCTTGCCATCGACTTCTTCGCTATCTTTTTCCACACGAACTTCGCAGGAAAAACGGTTCGCTATTTTTACAAACTGCGCCGCAGGGCGAGCGTGAATGCCAAGTTTGTTTTGGATGGTAAGATCGCGTGTGATAGCCATGTTGGTGGGCAGAGAGTAGGCAGAAAATCATCGCATGGAAAGCGAAAAGTTTTGTGCTGTGGGGTGAAGACTGACATGCAGTTTATGACAGGTTCGAGCAATTATGCGGTAAAGAATTTCCTGATGACATTGGAATCGAGGTAGCGACATGGAGATTCAGGTGCTGAGGCGAGTCCTTCGGCGAGTTGGCGCAGCATTTCACCATGCCGTTGTGGGGAAAAGGCATGGAGTTGATCAGTGGTGAGAGGGCTCATGCGATGTTGCAGGACTTCGCTCAGCCATTCACTAGCAGAAGCACGCCCATTCTTGAGTCGCACCTGAACCGAGGCGGGGTGTGTGCGGGCGGAGAGGATGACTTGTTGCTGATCTTTGATGCTAAGCTGAGGGAAATCGATTTCAGGAAAAAGCTCGGAGAGCAGAGCCTGGTAGAGGTAGGGGTGGTCGATCCCTGCTTCGGCCAGATCCGCTTGGATGTGGGGAATGGCCCGACCGAGCAATGGCCGCTGCCAGGCAATCGACTCGAGGAACGCCATACCAAATCCTTCATGGGCCGATGTGGAGCATAAGTGGGTCGATTGCCCGATCCAGTGTTCCAGATCGATGGCGGGTTCCGTTTCAGAGAGCGCAAATTTCACTGGCAATGATTGATCGCGCGCAAACTGGACCCACTCAGCGTAGTGCTTTTGGTGGAGTGATTCACCTGGGCCACGGGTGATGGCAAAGTGGCTGCCTGCGGGGGCGAGTGCTGCCAAGAGCAGAAATTCACCGATGTTTTTACGATCGATCGCCCGAGTCGGATATAGAACCCAAGGCTCAAGACTGTCATTTATCGGAAGGGCTTGCACTTGCACGGGGTTTGGCAAGACGGATACCTGATACCGCGGCAGCCCTGCTGCAATCAAAATGTCGCGATCACGTCCTGTCAGCACACAATAGTGCATGCGATCTGTAACGGGATAGAGAAGTTGATTTCCGCGCAATCGCCCATGCTCGAAAAGATGCTTAAGATTCTTCGGTCGTTGATCTTCCGCAAAGTCATGGATATGATAAATCAAGCGCTCCTTTTGTTCGGCGAGTCGTTGGCAACAACTTGTGAATAAGGGATGACATCCCAGCGTCGGATTGTGGATATGCCAAATCCATGGACGAGGAAATTCTTGCGCTGCTTGCATCAATTGGGAAAAAATCTCATATTCTGAAGCAAATGTTTGTTTTGCGTAGTCGAGCGCAGGGATGATTTTGGTAGAAATTTCGCAGTCTGCTGGCTCTGAACTGATGAGCACGGCATTGTGAATAACTTGGGAATAGTGTGCCATTTCTGCAAGAATCACCCGTGACACGCCGCCGGGGCGCAAGTGGTAGTGGAGGATGAAGAGGGTCATCAGAGGAGAAAGTGTGCGGTTTTATCAACTATTTGCTTGGTTGTAGGCCGACGGCATGGCTAGGATCTTGGTGTATGGATGCGTTTGAGGCAAGAAAAGTATTGGAACTGATTGCCACAAACCAAGTCCAAAGAACTCACCTGTAAGTAAGGAAATAATCATGGCAAACTTCCAGAAATACCCGCATTCTCCAATCGTCGCGATTGGGCTGTTGCTTTGTGCTCTTTTGCTGAATGGTTGCGGTGTATCGGGCTATGACGCTGCCACGCTGCAAAAAGGAGAGCGAGGCTTGCTGCCACCCAGTCCTGAAAAAGGTATCGTGTTTGATTACTACGAACCCAAAGGCCTAGCCAAATGGAAGCGTAACTGGACCTATTCTCTCGATCTTACGGGTGTGTCGTGGAATGACTCGCGCACTTGCACTTTGATCGACCCTCAGCATGTGGTCATGGCGGCTCACTACATCAGGCCGGGCGATGTCGCGGTGATGTTTCATGATCGCAATGGCAATCCGATTGAGCGTTACATCACGCAAGTTCACACGCTAGCCCCCATGGCCGATGTTGCTGTTGGCAGACTGAATTTGTCCGTGCCCTCATCGATCAAAACGTATCGTTTCGCCAATGGGAATGATCTTCAGCCTGGCCGCGCAGTATTCGTCACGGATCAAACAAAAACGGTTTCGCTGCACAGCGTACGCAATCACTCAGGAAAATCGATCGCCTTTTCCTTTGATCCGACTGTTCCATCGATCTATCAGCGCAATCTGGTTGTCGGTGATAGCGGTAATCCCAGTTTCGTCATTCAGGGGGGCGACCTGCGCTTGTTAGAGACACACACTTACGGTGGCAGTGGCTCGGGTCCTTGTTATGCAGATCCCGCGATCCAAAGCGCGATTCACGCCATCATTGGTGGAGCAAGATGACATACAAAAAAACAAAAGCCGCAAAACAATTTACGGCTTTTGTAATATCTTCAGGAAGTGATCAAACTTTTCAGCTCAGGAAAGAGCAGATATACTCGCAGATGCCTTCACTGACGGCAATGGTGAATCCGCTGTTGGCGGGGACATCGAAGTGCGTACTGGATGCGTAATGCACTGTCTCTTGTTGGCCGTCGAGTGTAACTTCACACGAGCCAGCGATGATTTCCATGCGCTCGGCGGCAGCGGTGCCAAAGTGGTATTCACCGGGATAAATGAGACCGAGAGTTTTTTTCGAACCATCGGCAAAATGCACGGTGTGAGAAACGACTTTGCCATCGAAGTAAACGTTGGCTTTGGTGTCGACAGTGACTTGGGAAAAAGATGTAGCGGACATGGGTGTGGATGTTAGTCTTCGATGCCTTCTAAAGCAAATTCATCTGTGGGTTCATGACGCAATTTGCTTTGCGACTTGAGACGCAGACGGTGAACGAGGGTGCGCTCGAAACCTCGGGTCTTTTTGCGATCCAGAGGCGTCATGTCAGCCACGCGTTTTTCCAGAATGAGCAGCAAGGGCTTGCGGCGCTTGCGCGGTTTTTTCTTGCGCGGAGCTTTTGCTGCTTTGGGCTCGTTGGATTTAGCGCCCTTCTCCGATTTTTCCTTTGGAGCGGGTGCTTCCACTTTGCGGCGGAGAGGCAGGATCAGCGAATCATTGGCAAACAAGAGCAGATGCCCTTGGGAGAGCAGCCAATAGAGATCAGCAAGCCACTCAGCAGAAGGATCAGTTTCTCCCTCGGGCAAGACGGCTTTCCATAGTTTATTGAGCTTAGTCTCGGGATTGGCACGCATCCAGTTCACGATCTGATTGAGTCGATCTGAGAATGTTGTATCATCAGCGATTGGATGAGGACGAGATGGTCCAGCGAATAGTTTGCCTTGTTTTTTGAACACCGGCAAATGCTCTTTTTCGAGCAGAGTGCAGAGTGTAGGAATGATGATCGCAGGATGATTTCCGGCATGACGCGCGGCGTTTTTGAAAAGCACGAGCAGGCCGGGCGAGAAATTTTTCACCGGAGTGTTGGCGGGAATTTCTACTTTGTGAACCGCAACATACATCTCGGGGAAGCGGTTGTTGAGAAAGTGTTGCTCGACTTCAGCGCGCTCATTCAGCCACAGAGTTTCCTCTTGGCCTACGGGCTTCCAGCGCAATTTGGTCTTCATAGTGTGCAGCCATTTCTGCACAGCTTCTTCATTGCGCTCGGTGATGATTTTCGCGGCGTAGCGATCAAAGGGAAGATGAGAGAATTTTTCGCGATGAACTTGGCGGATGGTCGATTGGTAAGCGTGGTAGTTCGGCGGACCGAAAACAATACCGCTCAGTCCGCACTTCGCAACGACTTGGAAGTTGCCAGCGGGGCCCTCGACCTCGACTTCTTCTTCCTCATACAGATCGGAACGCCAGTCGGCTGTCCAGAAATGCTGCACGGCTTCTTCTTTGGTCACCCACAGCGAGTTATCGCGATGTCCGAAGTAGAGCGGGGCCTTGGATTCATCCAAAGAAAAAATTCCATGAAAACGCTCGCGTTGGCTCATCAGAGTTTTAGCGATGTCAAAAAGCGAATAGACACGAGCGACGCTGATGACTTCCTTGGCGATCAAATGTAGCGCATCAGCGTTCGGCTGAACGACAATTTTCACGCCAGGAGTTGGCGCGATCTCTACTTCGCGCGCTGGGCGATCATCCATGTTGCGATCGCGGAAATTGCCTCGTGGGCCACGGCTGTCATCGCGCGGTGAACGGTCGTCACGACGAGAAGAAAAGCTACGTTCTCTGCCGCCATCTCTCCCTCCTTCGTTACGACGATCATTGCGACGCGGTGCACGCACCTCGGCTACGCCATCGGCTTGAGCTTGGGAAGAAGGACGGGCTGCTGGTCTCGGCACAGCATCACGAGCCCACGATGGGCCGAGATCGAGTGCGGAGAGAAGACGGTTGGATGGATTGAGAGGGTCGCTCACGCGGCGCATCGTAGCAAAGAATTTGAAAATGACAAACTCATCGTTGCATTTTTTTCAGTGGCAAAAACGAGGCTGTTTTGAGGCTAACAGTTGGTTGTCAAGCGGATGGGAAATCACTTGCGGTCTTTGGCTTTCTGGAAGCGGGAGCGGCGCGCTTCTTCATCAGCACTTGGTGCGGGGACTGGATCTGTAGCCGATGGACTCTCGCTTTTTTCTGGAAGTATCGGTTGCTCCCGTGGCTTTGTAGGCTTCGCACGCTTCACCATAGTTGCTTTTGTTTTCGCTTTGGGTGCTGCCGTTGACCACGCCCAAGCAGGCATTTTCCATCCGGTGCGCGTCAACAAGGCTTCGATGATCATGACGCCTAACAGTAAAATGCATAGCGGCAGGCGCAGCGATGTGTCATCAATGAACGGCGGCCGAAGCCAAGCGGTGCTGAGATCGGAAAGTTCACGACCACCTGTTTGGCGGCTCACCGTGCGGAGCTCACTGATGCGTTCAGGCTCGAAGGCCCATTCTACGGATGAACCAAGCGTCAAGGGACCAAAGGGAATTGCATAACTGCCGACTTGGATCGCGCCGCGGATGACACTGCCTTCATCGACATCGCGACTCACACTGAACTGCCCCGGCGCGATTCTACGCCAGGCTACATCATAGGCTCCGGTCGTTTGTGTATCCTCGATGAGGCGAATCTTTGGCGGATGGGCGGTAAATTTTTCTGACCACAACTCAGGATCATAAAGCAGATCGAGAGTCAGGCGCGTGCCCTCGGTGCGATGTTTCAAGCCGATGCCAGCGGGCAAATCCAATCCCATGAGCCAACGCGTGGTGGTTTGCAAAAAGTCGGCATATTGCGGCCAGTTGCGTGTGGCGCCAGAAAACTCTCCACCTAACGGAAATGAAACGGCCGCTGTTCTGCCGAGGCCTCGCCTTGCTGTAGAAACCAAGGGAGCCAAGTATTCATCGGCGGAAACCAAGGCCACGGTGGCATCTTCGCGGGCGTAAGAGAGATTGTAGCCATCCACCGCAGCAAGCCACTGCATAGGTTGCGGGGAGACCTCCGACCAACGCCCTGTCGCCTTGCTGCTGGTCTTGTCTTCGATGAAGGCAGAACGCGCGATCGTAACGGTTTCTTGCGCAAAGATTTTGGGGATATCGAGAGGTTTATCACTGTAAAACATCCGACCTTTTCCGAGCTTGGCAATTTCCTCACAAAGCTTGGCATCAGGATCACTCGGTTGGCCCATACCGATGACAGAAATGGTGGCTCCTTTGTCAGTCATTTCCTTAATCAGCTTTTTGTAATCGCCAGGCTCCTCGGTGTCCGCTGTATCGGTAAAAAGAATCAAGTGCCGCGTGCCAACATTGGTTTTCTTTAATGCATCCCAACCAGCTTTAAGTCCTTCGTAAACATAAATACCGCCACCAGAAGAGGTGATCTTGCGCACACGCGCGGAGAGAGCAGCCTGCTTGCCGCCGATCGTAGTCATGGGCACGACGATCTCTGGTTGTGAGTCCACCGCCATCACCGAGACCTGATCCATTTGGCCTAACAATTGAATCGCATTCACAGCGCCTTGATTTGCGAGATCAATTTTCGTGAGGTCCTGCGTGACATTCACTGACATCGAACCCGACCGGTCCATGACGATGGCCAGTGCCACGGCGAGCTTGCGGTGCTCGGATTTTAACTCCATGGAGACGGGAAGCAGAGAATCAATGGCTGACTCAAAGTATCCTCCCGAGCCAAACGATCGATTGCCGCCTGCCATCATCAGTCCACCGCCTTGGTCTTGCACGAAGAAATTCAATGCCTCCAGAAATGGTGTGGGCATCTCATGAGCGGGAACGTTGTTGAGAATGACGGCGCGTGTGCCGCTCAACTTTGCCGGTAGTAAAGTGCCAGGCTCAGTTACAGTCTCCACGGTGAAATTGAGTGAAGTCAGGATCTTCGCCACCGGATCATCCTGGTAACGGGTGACGAGTAATACGCGCGGTCCGCCCGTGATTTCAATCCATCGCGATAGTGTATTGTTGCCGAGATATTGATCATTCTCTGGAGCAATGATGGCCTTGTATTCATAGGAACCTGCGCGGGGAATGCGATCGGTAAATTCGATTTTGCCGACTCCGTTGAGAAGCTTAACGGTTGTTTGCGTAAGTGACTGTTGATTGCGAAAGATGGTGATCGGCACCTCGATGTCTTTGCTGCCGCGCACCGTAATGCCTAACAAAAATGGTTCGCCTGATTGCACTCGATCAGGCAAATCAATGCGCGCAACGCGGAAGTCTTGCTCCGTGGAATCGCGCACCAAGCGGAAATCAACGGGGATGCCGCGAGCCTGCAACTGCGATGCCGCCTCGTAAAGCGGTTCGGTGGAATATCCATCGGTGAACAGTAATACGCGAGCAGGATGATTTTCCTTCGCTTGTGCCGCGATGGTTTGGAGGGCGAGATTGGTGCGAGTCAATTTGCGCGAACCAGTAAATACCGCTCCGTCCGACCCTACAGGGGCGATCTCTGATGCATAATTCATCAAGTGCAATGTATCTCTGCGTGATGGCTTGGATTTCTCTAACAAACGCTGCCACTCGGGAAGACCTTGATCGATCAAATCTTCGGTGGACTCTGAGCGATCTAACAAAACGTAAAGATCCAGAGCATCCTGCTGTTTGCGAATTGTAGGATCAGCGAGCAAGGTCGCCGCGAGAACAATGAGCAACAAGCGCAATGGTGACAACAATTTCAGGTTTTTCCAAAACCACCCAGCGATCAACAGAGCGGGGATTAGGAGAAACCATTCAGGCGTTTGGAAAATGACAGGCATGAAATCTTGTGTTCATGCTAGCGGGAATCGTGTCTGAGTCAATCACGGGCTGAGGCTTTGAATCGTCGCATTCGCACAATTACGACAAAAAACAACATTTCCGACAAGAGCAACATCCAGAATGATAGTGATTTGAAAACCCAGATCTATTTAAATTCTTAAAACTCATTTGCAAGCTTATTTCAGAAGAATCAACGGATGTTGCTTTAACATAATGCTCGGAAAAGGGCGCTGTCATCAATTCCCTTTTCTCTGCAATATCAACGTCTGCATGTAGCTCTTCACTAATACAGTTGATGTTGTCTCTTGAGTAGTTGCCAAAGATTTCTAATCTATGGCATCGATGCGTTCCTTGTATAGAGGGGTTCTGTTGGGCGCTTACCAAGAAGCTTCTACTAGCCTCGTTAACAAGCCGATTGACTTTGTCTCTGCGGTTGGCTGCCTCATTTCTCTGCGATTGGTGCTTCATTTACATTTTCCTTGCGTTCTTCGCCTTGGCTGTAGTAGCGGCGGTCGATGTGGGCAGCGGTTTGTCCGCCGTTGTAGCGG
>CANHKJ010000114.1 GCA_947460915.1 Verrucomicrobiia bacterium | reverse complement strand
GTGGGTGGGCACTTTCTGTCACCCTTCGATGATGCAGATGTGATCGAGGGGCAGGCCTCGGTGGGCGTGGAGATTTTGGAGCAACTGGGTCGCGCTCCTGATTGGGTGATCTTACCGGTAGGGGGCGGGGGCTTAGCGGCGGGGGTGACAACTTATCTACGGCAGGAAGCAGCGGCGGTAAGGTATCGGTTTGTCGAGCCAGTGGGCGGAGCGAGCCTGACGGCGGCGATCGCGACGGGTGGGCCGACGACTTTGAAAAAAGTGAATAGCTTCGTGGATGGTGCGGCAGTAGCAAGGATCGGGGCGCTGCCATTTGCGCGATTGGACTGGGTGACGGCGGAGATGGTGCTGCGTTCTCCCGAAGATCGGATCTGTGGCACGATGTTAGAGATGTTGAATGTGGAGGGCATCGTATTAGAGCCAGCTGGGGCCTTGGCAGTGGATGTGCTGCCCGAGTTAGCGGCGGAGATTGTGGGAAAAACGGTGGTGTGTGTGACATCGGGAGGGAATTTCGACTTTGAGCGATTGCCTGAGGTGAAAGAGCGGGCGCAGCGTTATGCGGGTCTGAAAAAATACTTTATTTTGCGCATGCCGCAGCGGCCTGGTGCCTTGCGGGAGTTTCTCGCTATGCTTGGCCCACACGATGACATTGCGCGTTTTGAGTATTTGAAGAAATCGGCGCGGAATTTCGGCTCGGTGTTAATTGGCATTGAAACAAGGGATGCGCGGGGATTTTCTGCGTTGACGGCGCAACTGGATGCGCAGGGGTTTGCGTATCGTGACATCACGGATGATGAGGCATTGGCGGACTTTTTGATTTGAGGTAACGCGGGTGGTCTCTGCGATGAATTCCGGCATTGCCATACGCGTAGCCTTGGGTTACATTTACTCACGCACATGCATATGAACGGATTTTTGTATCGCGGCTTCTTGCAAAACCGGCTTCCCCTGTTGGGCGGAATCGTGTGGATGAGCGTGGCTGGGATCTTGGGAGCTATGGCCCAAGAGGGTGCAACACTGGGAGCTTCGGCGACGACGGGAACTGAACCTAACAGCAATGATGCATCGGTGACCGGCATGAAAAACGCTCGAGTAATCACGTTGGCGATCCCCGCACCACGAGGGCAGATTTTGGACCGCGAGGGTGAACCATTTGCGCAAAATCGTGTCACTTATCAATTGGCCTTACAGTTTCCCCAATTTGAAAATGCGAGTGAGGAATTCGTGGTGGCTTGGGCCCGCAAGCGGCTGGGAGAACTGAAGGCAATCCATCCGAAATCGGCGGAGAAATCCGATGCCGAGTTATGGGCGCACTACAAGGATCGGCGCTGGCTGCCGCTCTACTTGAGTGGATTTATCACCAGCAGCAATGCCACCGCTATGGCGAAGAAACTGGGTGACAGAGATGACATCGTCTTGCAGCCAGTTTATTCTCGTTACTACCCTGGTGCTAGCATGGCTGCTCACATCATCGGCTACACAGGTAGCACAGGCAAGCTGCCAACAGGGCCGATCAATTTCAACGAGCCCTTATGGGAAATGACAGAGGGCAAATCGGGCTTAGAAAAAATCTACGACAAGCAATTGACAGGCACTCCCGGTGTCAAACGCATACTTTACAACAACGATGGCATTAAGCTCCAAGAGGAAATTGTGAAGCGCCCGGTCGCGGGAGGAAACGTCGTGATGACAATCAATCGACGTTGGCAAGAACGTGCCGAGAGCGTATTGAGCAATGGTTGTCAACGCGGAGCCTTGGTAGTGCTCGATGTCACAACGGGCGAAGTGATGGCGATGGCATCAAGACCGACATTTGACCTGATGGAGTTCGTGGGCGGCATCAGCACGACGCGCTTCAAGGAGCTCAACGAGGATCCTGCTGCGCCGATGTTTGGCCGGGCCTTTTCCGCGGAGTATCCTCCAGCATCGACCTTCAAATCCGTCGTAGCAATGGCAGCCTTAGCCGATGAAACCATCACCGAGAACAGCACGGTGTATGCCCCTGCGTTCTTGCAATTTCCTGGCCACAAGGTGCGTAACGCCTCGGGAGCTGCAGAGGGCAGCATTGCGGTGAAATATGCGCTCGCACGCTCAACCAACACTTGGTTCGCCCTCGTGGGCATTGATTGTGGGCCGACGAATTTTTTGGCGATGGCGCGACGCGTCGGCTATGGAGAAAAAACGGGGTTGCCATTGATCGGCGAGGCCTCAGGACTGATCCCCACCAACGAATGGATGATCTCCAATCACAAGCGTCGCTTCATGAATGGCGACACAGCGAACATGGCGATCGGTCAAGGTGTTCTGCTCGCCACTCCTCTGCAAGTGGCGCAAGGCATGGCCGGCATTGCCAACGGTGAGGCCCTGCCAAAACTGCAAATGATTCGCCAAGTGCAAGATTCCAAAGGTCGGGTGGTGTTTCAAGCGCTACCTGAAGTGCGCAAGGACCTCGGCGTGCCCGAATCAGCCTACCTGACAGTTCATAAGGGTATGAGCGATGTGGTCAATTCTGGTTACGGCACGGGACGCAGCGCAGGCCTGAGCTGGACCACCCTTTGCGGGAAAACGGGAACTGCACAATGGGGACCAGCCTCGAAAAACCAACGCCTTGCGTGGTTTGCAGGATTTTTCCCCTACGAAAATCCACGTTTCGCCTTTGCTGTGATCTATGAAGGACGCCCTGGACAGGTTGTGAGTGGTGGTCGCTATGCCGCGCCCATGGTTAAAGCATTTTTCAATCCACTGCGTGATGAAATCGAAGAAATTATCGCCGCACCGAAAAAAGCTTTGATGATTGATGAAAATGGTAATGTTATAGAGGAGTCAGATGAAGTGATCCGTGCCATTCCTGTTGAACCTGAAATCGACCAAGATGGTGTACCGCGTGCCGTCCCCATCATCGAAGAGAGCATGGTGGAACCAGGCGCAGAAATTTCTGAAGAGCTAATGTCCGACGCCGATGCGGAGCCAATCGTTGAAGGAATCCAGCGCGCGATTCCCGTGCCAGACGCAGAGGAAACGGGAGATGAAATTGAAATCACTCCCGAGTGAACTGAGATCCATACCGTCCAATCGAATGAACCGCGCCCATCACAAAAAAGTTCGCAATTTTTTTGAAACAATTACGTAGCTCCTACGTAGTCTTAGATCGCCGCCTGATTGATGCGCGCGCACTGTGACCAATTCTTAAAAACTCAACCCGAATAAGCCATGAAACCAAAATGTCCTGGAAATCCTTTGGAACGCTATTCCTCACGTCGTGAATTTTTTTACGTCGGCCTTCTCGGTGGTCTAGGCCTGACATTGCCCGGGTTTCTGCAAAAACAAGCAGCGGGAGCACAGAAATTTTACGAAACAAAAGAGGGTGTAGCCAAGAGCGTCATCCATATCTTCCTGCCTGGTGGCATGGCTCACCAGGAGTCCTTCGACCCCAAGCCGCTGGCTCCCTCGGAATACCGTGGTCCATTTGGCGCGATCGATACCAAGCTCCCAGGTGTGCAATTTGGCGAGCTCATGAAAATGACCGCGCAGGTTGCCGACAAAATGACCATCATCCGCTCGATGACCCACGGTGAGGCAGCCCACGAACGCGGCACTCATAACATGTTCACAGGCTATCGCCCATCGCCGGCAGTTGAGTATCCCTCGATCGGCTCGGTCATTTCCCACGAACTTGGCTCAAAAAACAACTTGCCACCCTACGTTTGCATCCCACAAGTCCCGAACGAATACGCAAACTCAGGTTACCTGAGCTCGGCCTTCGGGCCCTTCGCTCTCGGAGCAGATCCAGCAGAAGGTGGATTCAAGGTGCGCGATCTCAATTTACCAGATGGCGTGAGCGATGAGCGCTTTCACCGCAGACAGTCCCTGCTCTATACTGTGGATCAACATTTCCGCAGCATGGAGGAATCCGATGCGCTCGACTCGATGGATGCCTTCTACCAGCATGCGTACAAATTGATTTCATCCCAGCAAGCGCGCGAGGCATTCCATCTCGAAGCCGAGCCCGCAAAACTCCGCGATGAATACGGTCGCACGCAAGCCGGACAACGCATGATCTTGGCGCGGCGTCTCGTCGAAGCAGGCGTGCGCTTCGTTTCCCTCACAGCCGGCGGCTGGGACCACCACGATAACATCAAAGGCGGAATCCAACAGCAAATGCCACCAACCGATCAAGCCATCGCCGCTCTCATCCGCGACCTCGATCAACGTGGTCTACTCGACTCCACTTTGGTCATGGTCACCAGTGAGTTCGGTCGTACACCGAAGATCAACCCCACCGGCGGTCGCGATCACTGGCCTCGCGTTTTCTCGACCATGCTCGCTGGCGGCGGTGTTAAATCAGGTTTCGTCTATGGTAGTTCTGATGCTCTCGGCGGCGAACCCGAAAACGATCCCGTTACCGTTGCTGACCTCGCCACTACAGTTTACCATCAAATTGGCATCAATGCCGATAAAGAGCTCATGGCACCCGGAAATCGCCCCATCGAAATCTGCGAAAATGGCCGAGTGATCGATGAGATCCTCGCGAAAAAAGCCTAACACATTTCACACTGTGAAAACCATCTTTCTCGCTGCATCGACCATGCTCGTGAGCACTTTCGCTGTGCTCGCAACATCCCCCATCCTGTCTGTTGTAACGCCGCGTGGTTGGCAACGCGGAACAACCGTAGAACTGCACTTATATGGAGACCGCCTCGCCGATGCACAAGAGATTCTCGCCTACCAACCTGGCATCACATTTACTGACATCAAAGCCGTAGATGCCAAACACATCACCGCTCAAGCCACCATCGCCGCCGATGCCCCGCTCGGTGAGCATCAATTCCGTGTCCGCACGGCGGGTGGCATCACCGAAATGAAATTGTTTCTGGTCGGCCAATTCCCCTGCATCGATGAAGTCGAGCCGAACAATCAATTTGAACAGCCACAAACGATTGCGCTCAATACCACCGTTCATGGCATCGCCAAGCTCGAAGACGAAGATTTTTACCTCTGTCATCTCAAAAAAGGCCAACGCCTCACAGCCGAAGTAGAAGCCATCCGCCTCGGCCAAGAAATGTTTGACGCCTACGTTGCGATCCTCGATCCCAAGAGATTCGAGCTCAGCGCGCGTGATGACTCGCCACTGCTACGCACCGATTGCTTTGCTTCCATCGTCGCGCCAGAAGATGGCGACTATCGCATCGTCGTGCGCGAGGCCGCCTACGAGGGCAATGACAACTGCCACTACCGCCTCCACATCAGTGCCGCACCTCGTCCATCCGCCGTTTTTCCCACGGGAGCCAAACCCGGTGAAACCATCGAATTCACGTTCATCGGAGATCCTTCCGGCCCGATCAAACAAAGCATAACACTTCCCGCTGCTGGACCCAATCCTTTTCCTATCTTTGCACAAGCAGACGGCCTTTCCGCTCCATCGCCCAACTGGATTGCACTCAGCCCCGTCAACTACACCAATGAAGTGGAGCCGAACCATGACGAAAAAACCGCAACGGTGATAGGCCCATCGCCCTGTGCTGCCCATGGAATCGTGTCTGAAAAAGGCGATATCGACTGGTTTCGCTTCACCGCCAAAAAAGACCAGCAACTCGTCATTAAAGTCAATGCTCTTGGACTGCGTTCTCCCCTCGATTCCGTCGTCAGCATTCACGATGCCGCAGGCAAAGGATTGGCCGATAACGATGACCAAGGCGGGCTCGATAGCTCCATCGCTTGGGGCTGCCCAGCTGATGGCGAATATCTCGTGCGCCTATTAGACAAGCTCAAATATGGCCAAGCTGATTTTACCTATCGCGTCGAGATCGTCGAAAAAACGCCCGCCATTTCTGCAGGTCTGCCCACGGTTGAGCGCGTGCAAACTCAGAAGTGGAAAATGCTCACTGTCCCGCGCGGAAATCGCTACGCTACAGTTGTAAATTTCACTCGCGAAAATGTCGGCTGCAACCTCGTCCTGACGGCCGAATCCCTGCCAGCAGGGATGACCATGACCGCACCGCCCATCCCCAAAGGTGTCACATCATTTCCTGTTTTGTTAGAAGCAACTGCCGATGCTCCGGTGGCCGGCGGACTGCACAAAATCCGGCTCAATTCGGGTGGCGATGGCGCACCGGCCGAACTCAGTGGCATTCTTGGCGAACGCATCGAACATGTGGATATCAACAACCAAGGCTCCTACCACGGCACCTCCGTCGACCGCATCAGTATGGCTGTCACCGAGGAAGCACCGCTGCTCATCGAGCTCGTGCCCCCCTCCATCCCCATCGTCAAAAATGGCATCCTCCCTCTTGCCATCAAAATCCACCGTGTCGCTGGCTACGACGAGGCCTTCACTCTGCGCTTCCTGTGGATTCCCACCGGCATTGGCGCCCCCGTCACCATCGATGTCCCCAAAGGAGCAACTGATGCCATTTACGAGATCAATGCTAGCAATGACGCCGCCGTCGGCCAGTGGCCCATCGTCATCCTTGCCGAGGCAAATACACCCAAGGGACCGATCCTCGTCTCATCTCAACTCGCCACCCTGACCATCGCCGAGCCATTCATGACCATGGGCATCGAGCTCTGCGCGACCGAGCAAAACAAACCTACTGGCTTGCTCACCAAGCTTGATGTAACCACGCCTTTTGAGGGCAATGCCACAGCCGAACTGATGGGGCTACCCCATGGTGTCAAGGCCGCCCCAATGTCATTCAACAAGGACACCAAAGAACTATTGTTCTCGCTCGAAGTCGCCGCCGACGCCACCATCGGCAAACACCAGAACCTTTTCTGCAAAGTGCTCATTCCGCAAAACGGACAAAACGTCGTGCACCAACTCGCCTACGGTGGCGTATTGCGCATCGATGCCCCGATGGTCGCGGCAGCTCCCAAGCCCGAGGAGGCCAAACCTGCAGCGCCCGCCGCAGCTCCCGCAGCTGCTCCGGCCGCCCCCGTTGAAAAGCCGCTGAGCCGCCTCGAACAACTCCGCTTGAAAAACAAAAAATAGGAGCGCGGACTTTCATCCGCATCTCACGCGCCATCGCCCCTGCATTCCCCATTTGCCAAATCGCGCAAACGATGTATTTTCCCATCTCCATCATCTAACAAAAACAAACATGAAAACTGCACTCCGCACCATCGCCGCCCTTTTCCTCACTTCCACTCTAGCACTCGCCAATGGCTGGATGACTGATTGGGAGGCCGCAAAAGCGAAAGCGAAAGCCGAAAACAAACCGATTCTAATCAACTTCACCGGCACCGACTGGTGTGGCTGGTGCATCCGCATCGAAAAAGAAGTTTTCTCGAAAAAAGAATTTCAAGAATATGCAGCGAAAAATCTGATCCTCATGGAGGTCGATTTCCCCAAGAAAAAAGAACAATCAGCCGAGCTGAAAACACAGAACAAGGCGCTCGACAAAGAATTTAAAATCGAAGGCTACCCAACGATTTTCTTGCTCGATGCTGAGGGCAAAAAAATCAGCGAGGACATCGGCTATCGCGAGGGCGGCCCTGAGGCCTATGCCAAACACCTGCAAACCTTGATCGAAAAAACGAAAAAATAATTTTCGCGAAATTTTCGAATAGATTATCGATCGATGGCGTCATAGCACACATGACCCATCGATCGATTTTTTTGGCCGTAATGCTTGCCGTCAGCCCCGCCCTAGCAGGAGGCCCCTCTCAAGAACTCACTGAGGCCACTGCGGTGCGTCTCATCAATCTGCAGTCGCGCAATCACACACCCGACGTGCGCGTTGCCCTCATCCAAGAAGGCACTAGCAAAGACAGCCCCTTCGAGCTCAGTCATGTGCGTCGCGTTAGCTCGATCGAGCCAGTGCCCGAAGATGGCAGCCGCGTCCGGCGCTACACATCACGTGATTTTTACTGGAGCGATACCTACGGCTGGTTTCTCTGGGAAGTCCGCAAAGAACGCGGAGGCGATGCGATTTGGATTTGGAGCGAGCTCAAAAGTGAAGTCATCATCCGATAATTTTTCATTAGGGGAAACTTTTTCGAATACACCACAGTCCACGCTTGTCGTATCTATGGCAAAGATTAAACTCACATGCATAATCTCATGAAAATTTTCCTCTCTCTCATTACCACCGTGGTTGCACTTGCTTGCGCTGCCCACGCACAGCAAGCAGCTCCTAGTGCGGAACAAATCATAGGCAGTGCGAAAATGATCGCAGCACTCCAGCAATCCGACCTCAAGGGCAATATGATCAAAGGCAGCACCAAGATTCCCGTGGTGCTTTTCCTTCGCAAAGAAAATATCCAGTTTCAGGTCTGGGAAGCTAATGCATGGAAGGCATTCCATTTGCGCATGAACGATACGACCTGCGATCTCATCGAAATGATCGACAAAAAGGAAACCAAATTCTCGGTTGCCAAAATCGCCAATCCCATCGCAAGCACAGACCTTTCTTACGAAGATCTAGCGATGCGATTTTTCTACTGGAAAAACCCGATTTTGGAGGGGGCCGAGCGGGTGGGCGTTCATAACTGCTGGAAGATCCGCCTCAATAATCCCGGTCAAGGTGGTGCCTACGAGGTAATGTATGTATGGGTGCATCAAAAATATGGAGCCTTCATGAAAATCGAAGGGTTCAATCGTAACGGCCAGATTCTCAAACGCTTCGAAGTTACTGATGTGATGAACATTGGCAAAGATGCCAAGGGCACTGACATTTATACGCTCAAGCAAATGAACGTCAAAACGATGGACCCCGCCAACGGCCGCGCCGCCTCGGAAACCAAACTCATTTTTGACAAACCAGAAACCGTAGCACCCAAGGGCCGTCGTTGAGTTTTTGCTTGGAGAGATCCAAGATGATGACTTTCTGAAAGAACACAGCGCGGTTCGCGTAGTGCTATCGATATGAGCAACGAGGATAAAGACGCCGTCGATCAACTGCATCGGGTTTACGGTCGAATGAAGGAGGAATTGGGCCAGGTCATCGTTGGCCAGGACCAAGTGGTAGAGCAAGCGCTGATGGCGATTTTCTGTCG
>CANHKJ010000113.1 GCA_947460915.1 Verrucomicrobiia bacterium | reverse complement strand
TGTTAGGTTTGTTTTCTCTGATCTTATTCTTCGCATGGAACCTGATGCCTCACTACGAGTGGGTTTCCGACACTGAATTCAAACGTGCAGGTTTCGTTTTTCAATCTTTTTGGCCAGAGATCATCAACGATCTTGTCCAAGGATTTCAAATATCTAGGATGAGCGAGCGCTCCGATATAGCTTTGTTTTGTCTGTTGTCGATATTCCAAGTAGTAATCATGCTCAGCATCATTCCCGCGTGGAAGTTATGGCAATCCAGACTTATTCTGCGCTTCATCCCCGCAGTCATGATCATCATTTGTGGTCTGATACTCAGTTATTTCCTATTGAAGAATATCGAACGCCCAGTGCCGCATGTCATTACCTTCATCATCATGGACATCAACATCTTCTCCACCGCGCTGTCCCTGTTACTCTTCAAAAATGAGTATACCGAACCGGATCCTGACGACCTTAGTTCTAGGTAATGCAGTCACATGACAGAGCGCCTCGACACTTTCCTAGCGAAACTCTTCGATTGATGAGTCAAACACCTGCATACAGAAGTAGAATCAACAGGCGTTTTTGTAATCCACATCGTCTTGACGAGTGAAGCAACCGCACATCATACTCCGCTCCTCATGAAGAAACACGGCGATCACACACGCATGCGCAAAGGCGGCATTCTCCACTGGTCCACTCTCTGTCTTTTAGCGAGCAGCAGCGTCGGCCTCATCTCTTGTGACTCCGAGCCCACCTACACGGCCACTGCCGAGGATGCGAAAATGGCAGCATTGCAGCAATCTCTCGATGCCTTCGAGAGTCGGAAATCGCAACTCATGAACGGACTTGTGGAGCATAATTTCGAGCTCGAAGGTATTGGCTTTTATCATGCAGAAGCCAAAGACTTTTTCCCCTATCGCTATGGTCAAGAAAAGGATGGCAAATGGTTTGCGAATGGTGAATGGCTCGGTGCAGAACCCGCTCGCAGCACGGTATCCGTCAGTCACCCGAGTCCCGAGGCCTTGCGCAAAGTAGAAGAACTCCTGGAGCGCGAACAAGAATTGCTAACTGAGTCGAACGGACAAAGCAGTGACAGCAATCCGACCGCCACACACCATCACCACAATCATGGCATGGGCGGCATGGGCACGATGCTCATGATGTATTGGATGCTCTCAGGGAATCGCAGCGGATACACTCCCGGTGCAGGCTTTCGCAACGCTCAGGCGAACCAGCAAGGCTGGCAGCAAAACGTCAATCAACAGCGCCAAATGGTCAACGCCCACGCCGCGGCGAATCCTGCCTACAATCGACTCGTCCAGCAAAGCAAAGCCAGCGGCACTCCCGTCACGCAAGGATCGTCTGTCCGCGGTGGCTTCGGCACCAGCCAGAGCAATCGCTCAACTTGGGGAAGCTAACAGATTCAGAGGAAGCATTGCAGAATGAATTTTTACTCGAAGAGTTCCCCCATCCGCCTAGCAACAAGCCCGGTGCGGAGCAATTGGGTTAAGCGCGTTGAAGAATCTGGACTGGTCTGGCATGGCAATAGCACGGATGCCTATTGGAATGAAAACGAGCACCTCGTCTTTACGTTAGAAGCCGCAGAGACCTTGGAGGCTGCGGCCAATGAACTGCACGCCCTGTGTTTGGATGCATGCGAGCAAATCATTCGCCGAGATTTGTGGCATAAACTCGGAATCCCAGAGGACCTGCAATCGATGATTTACACATCATGGGGCTGTCAGGATTTTTCCCTCTACGGCCGCTTCGATCTCGCGTGGGATGGCACGGGCACACCGAAATTGTTAGAGTATAATGCTGACACACCCACATCACTTCTTGAGGCTGCCGTGATTCAGTGGGATTGGCTTAAGGACTGTTATCCGCAATCCGATCAACTCAACTCGCTCCACGAAGCACTCATCGAGCGTTGGGCCACCCTGCCTGATCCACTGATCCACCTCGCTTGCGCTTGGGATCTTCCCGAAGATCGACAAACCATCGCTTACCTCGCCGAGACCGCAGAACAAGCGGGGAAGCAGGTGCAACTCATGGATATGTCAGAAATCGGATTCTCTCCCAGTGGAAGATTTACCGACACGCAAGAACGTGAGATTGATCGGATCTTCAAACTCTACCCTTGGGAATGGCTCGCTCAAGAACCATTTTTTGCAGCCATCGGCCAAGAGCGCTCGCGTTTCATCGAGCCTGCATGGAAAATGCTACTCTCCAACAAAGCAATCCTTCCCCTACTCTGGGAGCTCAATCCTGGCCACCCGCTGCTTTTGCCTGCTACACGAACTCGCGAAGAGCTTTTATCAAACGGCGCGACCCAATGGGTGGAGAAGCCAATCTTCGGTCGCGAAGGCGGCGGCATCACGCTCTATGACCGCAATTCCATCGTCGCGAAAGGACTCGGTGAAGCCGAATCCACCGACATGATTTACCAACAACGCGCCCCGATGTTTCAAGCGAACGCAAAACACTTCGTGTGGGGACTTTGGATGGTCGATGACAATTGCTGCGCACTCTCAGCACGCGGTGACTCTTCTCCCATCACCGGCAACATGAGCCGCTTCCATCCCCATCGGATCGAGTAAATTCAGTGCTTCACGGCAACAGCTCCACGTGATCAATGAGTCGAACGCTCTCGTAAAAACACGCCGTAGCGAGAATCGCAGGACGCCGAATCGTTGCCACGGGTTCGAGCGTTTCGGCATCGACTAACGAAAGATAGTCGATCTTCAGCATCTGCGATTTTTCCAAGTGATGTCGGGCCGCAGCGAGGATCGGTTCGGCTTGACATTCGCCTAGCGATAGCAAATCGCGCGCTGCTGTCAGCGATCGACGGATGATCGGAGCATCAGCCCGCTGCTCGGAACTGAGCCGCACATTGCGCGATGACATCGCTAGGCCATCATCCTCGCGGATCGTGGCATGACCGACGATTTCGATCGGCACGTTCAGGTCTCGCACCATGCGCTTAATGATCGCGAGTTGTTGGAAATCCTTTTTACCAAAAACCGCGCTCTGCGCACGAAACAGCATGAAAAGCTTCATCACCACGGTGCACACGCCACTGAAATGCCCGGGCCGTGAGGCGCCGCAGAGAAAGCTCGATAGACGATTTTCTGACACCGTGATGCTGTGATCGGCATGATACATTTGTCCTGCTTCCGGAGTGAACACCAAGTCCGCTCCCGCCGCTTCACACGCCGCCAGATCTGCCGACAAGGGACGTGGGTATTTTTCCAAATCCTCCTTGCGATCAAACTGAATCGGATTGACAAAAATCGACACCGCCACCGTTCCCGTCGTGCCAACCACCCTGCGCGCCTCATGAATCAAGGCCAAATGCCCTTCATGCAAGGCCCCCATCGTCGGCACCAGACACAGAGGCCGCGGCATCACATCAATTTTCTCCATTAACGCAGCAGTATCAGCGGCAACAATCATGAAGAAACCCTAGCATCCTTCCCCCTACCCTACGAGTAAAATTCACAGTCCCATTGCCTCAATCATCCTGCGCGTTGCCTTCGATAAAATCTCGCAGCAGTGGATCATTGGTAGCTTCGAGTTCCTGCGGTGTGCCGATCCAATAAATCTGTCCTTCCTTCATGAATACCACACGATCCGCGATGCGGAAGACCGAGCGGATTTCATGAGTGATCACAATGTTGGTGATGCCTTGCTCACGCTGGAGTTTTTTGATCAATTTATCAATCGTATCGCCAGTCATCGGATCAAGTCCGGCATGCGGTTCATCGTAAATGATACAAGCTGGTGCATTCACCACCGCACGCGCCAAGGCCACACGCTTGCGCATGCCACCCGATATGTCAGATGGAAATTTTTCTCCATGCTCGCTCAGCTTCACAATCTCTAAGGCCTCGTTCACCCGTTTGCGAATTTCAGCATCTTTCAAGTCCGATTCCTCTCGCAACGGAAACGCGACATTCTCAAAAACGGTAAACGAATCGAACAAAGCTCCACCTTGGAACATCATGCCGATCTGATGGCGAATCGTACCAAGCTCGCGTTCGGGTAATTTCGTCACTTCCACATCTCCAACGAAAATCTCTCCCTTAGTCGGTCGCAATAGCACAGGCAGATGTTTCATTAACACCGATTTTCCCCCTCCGGATGCACCTAAAAGAACGAGTGTCTCGCCGCGATAAATATCCAAATTCACCCCGCGCAGCACATGCTGTGTGCCGAAGGTCTGGTGCAGATTACGAATGCGTATAAATGGTTCACTCATATCAATGGGACCGATAAGCTAGCGTCATTTGGAAAAACATGTTTATACTTTAAATAGCCCTCCACGTTTGCCTCCAATTACAGCGGCACCAATGATTGCGACCGACAGGAAAACCATCGCCCATACGCCGAGTGCCGCGGAAAGCTGCACTCCATTGCCTAGTGTGCTGAGCAGGGTATAGATCGCCTTCGTGATCGGATAATGCTCGGTTTGCTGTGCAAGAATCAAGCTATCGCTGACTTCCAGCATCGCAAAGGCAAAGGCTAAAATTGCGCCAGCCGCTAGGTTGGCACCGATCAAGGGGATGGAAATTTTTCGCAAGGTCCGCAGTGGTGTGGCCCCCATCGATCGCGCTGCTTCCTCCAATACTGGATTACTCTGCTGCAAACCGGCAACTGCTGAACGCACAATGTAGGGCAAGCGTCGGAAAGCATAGGCCACAATCAACAGTAAGGCAGGATTGCCATCAGCGCCCACCAAGATGGCAAATGGTTTTCCGGGTTGTGACAGTGCCAAGTAACCAAAAGCCATTACCAATCCAGGGACAGCGAGTGGTAGCATCACCATCGCATCTAGCAAACCTCGACCACGGATTTTGCTTCGCACTACCACCCACGCAATCGCGAGACCCAGCACGAGGTCGATGAGAGTCGCCATCGAGGCATAATATAAGCTATTTTTGATCGAAGGAACGACCAACGAATTGCCCAGCGCTTCATCGTAATGTCGCAGCGATAGGCTCTCGGGAATAATCGTCTGATACCAATCTCCCGCAATCGAGAGAAAAATCACCCCCATGTGCGGAACAGATGCGATCAAAAAAATCGCAACGAACACTGCCGTAACTAGCCAAGATTTCGCACCCTTGAGCGCGATGTCATTGCTCCGACCTTTTGGCCGAGGTGCAGTGCCTAGAGGTGAACGTCCGAGCACCAACTTCGACAATGCAAATACAGCTGCCGAGATCACCAGCATGATCGCAACGATGGCATAAGGCAGTGGATTTCCACCCAGATCCTTGATGCCATCATAAACTTGCACTGGCGCCACACGAGCGTAATCGAAAACCAAGGGCACTCCCAACTCGGTAAATGCCCAGATGAAAACGATCGAAGATCCCGCAAAAACACCCGGCAGGGCCAGCGGAAAAGTGATTTTCCAAAATCGACGCCATGGCGGGCAGCCCAAGTTTTGCGCAGCTTGCTCCATTGCTGGATCGAGGTTTGCCAGAGCCGCCGCGATGTTCATATAGAGAATCGGATAAAGGTGCAGCGCGTTCATAATCACGATGCCCGCAAAACGCCCTTCTGCGAGCCAATCAAATGGGCGCGCAGCATCCATCATTCCCCAATGAATCAGAAGCGCGTTCAATGAGCCATCCACGCCGAGCATCTCCTTGACTCCCACAGCCCCCACAAAAGGAGGCAGAATCAACGGAATCAAGATCAATACGCTCAAGATTTTTTTTCCGGCAAAGTCATACCGATGCGTCAACAAAGCCAGAGGGAATGAAATCAACAAAGTAACGATCGTGCTCACAATGCCCAGCAGAAAAGCATTCCACAAGCCTTCTACGTAGACCGGATCTTGAAACACTGCGACGATGTAGTCGAAGGTCAATCCCCCTTCCTTCTTCCAAAATGCCTCGCCCACGATCGTAAATGCAGGATAGAGAAAAAAGATCCCAAACAAGATCGTAACTATCACCAAAATCCCTATGGCATGCTCCTTTTTCATCATGTTTCCAACGCTTGATGCCACTCCTACACGTGCTGTGTGCGGAAACGTGACGCACCAGAGTGACAGCCACACGCGACACGTCAAGTGCAAGTCTCATTGCATGAATAGGATTGAGAGTCTTGGTGAAGTCATTCTCGCGATGAGGCGAATTTGATAAGAAAAATTTTTCGCACTACCCATGAAACATTGATCAATTTTCTGCGTATTGTTATGTTGATGAAACCCTTTTTTGCTCTCTCTTTGATGCTCGTCACTGCCTGCCCTCTGGCACAGGCGGCAGAGTTACCTAAGCAGTTGCTTGAGGAAAAGTGCCTGAGCTGCCATTATCCTGACAAAAAAAAGGGCGATCTCGATATGAGTACGCGCGAGACGATGCTCGAAGGCGGAGATGCTGGACCAGCTCTTTTTTTGGAGAATCCTGAGAAATCGGAAATCGTTTTGCGGGTCAAGCTGCCCCATGATGATGATGACATCATGCCGCCTGATGGAAAAGGCAAGCCATTGACCGAGGACGAAATCAATCTTCTCGTCGAGTGGATCAAAGCAGGTGCCCCATGGCCTGAAGGCGCAGTACTTGCACCTGCTGACAAAAAAGCCATGCCGCAGCATGACGCTCCCGCAGACCCTGCGATCGTGAAAATCGAAGCATTTCCCAAGGCAATCAAGCTCGATACCAATGCCGATTTCCACAAGCTCATCGCTATTGCCTATTTCGATGATGCCGCCACCCGCGACATCACCCGCCAAGTCAAACTCACCCTCACCGATCCGAGCATCGCACAAATCAAGGACAGCACGCTCACCCCCTTGAAAGACGGTGCCACCGAACTTCTTGTCGAATACCGTGGGCTTTCCTACAAAGTGCCTGTATCGGTCGTCAATGCCACCGCACCACGTCCAGTATCGTTCCAGCTTGATGTCATGCCTGTATTGACTTCGGCAGGTTGCAATTCGGGCTCTTGTCATGGTGCGGCAAGCGGCAAGGATGGATTCCATCTCTCGCTCTATGGCTTCGATCCTCATGGCGATCACTTCAACATCACCACGCAGCTTCCTGGCCGTCGGATCAATCTCGCGTTGCCCGATGAATCCTTAATGATCACCAAGGCGGTGGGCGACGTGCCACATACGGGTGGAAAACTTTTCGCAAAAGGCAGCAGTGCCCACCAAATCATGCTAGAGTGGATCAAAAATGGTGCGGGAATTGACGACGACACCAAAATCCCCCACCCCACGGGCATCAAGCTGGAGCCGCCCGAATTTGTCTTGAAAGGAAAAGACATCAAAGTGCCGCTGATTGTGACCGCTACCTACTCGGATGGCACAGATCGCGATGTCACGAATCTTTGCTCTTTCACTTCGTCGAATGATAACTCGGCGAGCATCGACTACCACAAAGGGGTTGCCACCTCCAAAAATCGCGGCGAAGCATTTCTTTTAGCACGTTTCCACACGTTCACTGAAGGAACGCAAGCCATTGTGATCCCCGAGAAAACCGACTATGTGCGACCTGATGTGCCATCGCACAACTACATCGACGATGCCGTTTTTGCCAAGCTCAACAAACTGCGCATCATCCCCTCGGAACTTTGCTCAGACATTGACTTCCTGCGCCGCGCCAGCATCGACATCATCGGCGAGCTGCCGACCATTGAAGAACGCGCTGCATTCCTAGCTGATACCAATCCGAAAAAGCGCGAAGCCTTGGTGGATAGTCTGATCGCCCGCAAGGAGTTTTCTGAGATGTGGACCATGAAATGGGCAGAGCTCTTACAAATCCGCACCTTCAATGATGGGCCCAAGCAAGTCAGCTACAAAGCGGCATTGAATTACTACAACTGGTTGCGCGATCGCATCTCCAGCAACACGCCATTCAATCAAATCATCAATGAGATCCTTGGCTCACAAGGTGGCACCTTTTCCCAACCCGCTACGAACTTTTTCCAGATCGAGCAAGATGTGCTCAAACTCACAGAAAACATCGCGCAGGTCTTCATGGGCACGCGAATTCAATGTGCGCAGTGTCACAATCACCCATTTGACCGCTGGACGATGGAAGACTATTACGGCTTTGCCTCATTCTTTGCCCAAGTGAAACGTAAAAATGCCGAAGATCCGCGCGAGCGCATCGTCTTCGACGGCGATGGTGAAGTTCCGCACTTGGTGACGAAAAAACCTGTGCCGCCCAAGTTCCTCGGCGGCCCAGCGCCTGACCTCACCAATCAAACACGCCGACAAGCCGTAGCTGGCTGGCTCGCAGCTCCAGACAATCCATGGTTTGCTCGCAATGTGGCAAACATCACTTGGTCGCACTTTTTTGGCATCGGCATCGTCGATCCTGTAGATGACATGCGCATCACCAATCCTGCATCGAATCCAGAACTGCTCGATGCGCTTTCGAAGCATTTCGTCGAATACAACTTCGACATCAAAAAACTCGTGCGCGACATTTGCACCTCACGCACCTATCAGCTTTCCTCTCGCACCAATGCGACCAATGCCACCGATGATCGGAATTTCTCCCATTCGCTCATTCGCCGCATCCGCGCCGAGGTCTTGCTCGATGCTATTTCCCAAGTGACTGGCACGCCAAACAAATTCAAAGGACTACCTCTCGGAGCTCGCGCCGTACAAATCGCCGATGGCAATACCTCGAACTATTTCCTGACCACCTTCGGTCGTGCCACTCGTGCAACGGTTTGCTCCTGTGAAGTCAAGTTAGAGCCTAACCTCTCACAAGCACTTCACTTACTCAATGGCGACAACACTCATAACCGCGTCAACCAAGGCAAGATCATCCAGCCGATGTTGGACGAGAAAAAATCGCACCAAGAGATCATTGAACATCTCTACCTGCGTGCGCTTTGTCGTCCACCAACAGAAGGCGAAATGAAACATCTCAACGAGTTCCTCGCCAAGGGCAAGGACGAACAAGAAAAACGCGAAATTCTTAATGACATCTTCTGGTCGATCCTGAACTCGAAGGAATTTATCTTCAATCATTGATTCTCGCTCATGGT
>CANHKJ010000112.1 GCA_947460915.1 Verrucomicrobiia bacterium | reverse complement strand
TACGGATTTTTTTGATCTCGAAAACCACAAGGGCGAGCAACATTACCACAGTAATTGGCACGACAAATTCAAACATCACCTTGCTAAACACGGGCAGTGAGTCGTGTTGAGTAGCACCCAGAATGAGATAGACCGTGTATGCAACGTAGTAGGAAAGGAAGAACAATCCATTCCATCGAGTGATGCGGAATCCTGTGAAGAATACAGGGAAGCAGGCTATCGCAATTGCTAGCATCACAGGCAAATCGAAGTTCATCACCGAAGGAGCCACGGAAATGCCATTCGGGGAGAAAATCCCAGACAGACCGCCAACAGAAAGAATATTGAAAATATTGCTGCCTACGACATTACCTACGGCAATGTCGCGTTCACCTCGAATGCTTGCCATAACGGAAGTGGCCACTTCTGGTAGTGATGTTCCTGCGGCAACAATTGTAAGACCAATGATCGTTTCGCTCAGTCCAAATGTGCGAGCGATGGTAATGGCGGATTCGACCAAAAATTTTGAGCCCAATACCAAAAGCCCCAAGCCCATCAAGATCCACAAAACATTCATCCATGGATTCCCTTGCTTTTCAGGTAACTCCCCACCGGCATCGAGCGCGGCCTTACTATCTCTGCGGCTAATGCGGATCAGCCACCATGTGTAGGCGATCGCACCTACGAATAAAATGATACCATCTACTCGTGATACGGTTCCATCGAGACACAACGCTATCAACAACACTGATGAAGCGATCATCACAGGAACATCGAGTCTGACTAGCTGTTTCGCGACAATCAAGGGTGTGACCAACGCAGAAATGCCCAGAATGAAAAGCACGTTGAAAATGTTGCTACCGACGATGTTACCCATCGCCATTTCAGATTTCCCTTGAATGCTGGACATCACACTCACAGAAAGTTCGGGTGCGCTGGTGCCATACGCTACCACCGTCAAACCAACCACAAGAGCGGAAATCCCGAACGAAAGAGCCAATCGTGAAGCTCCTTTAACGAGCCAATCTGCACCAAGAACAAGAAGAACTAAGCCAACAATGAGAAGAAGTATCGTGATTATCATGGATGAAAAAATCGAAGTGTGATTTAGCAAACTAGCCGACATCTAACAAAGTGCCAGTAGAAAAATCAGCTCATTTTCCACTCGACGCACAGACCACGGTTTCCTCAACACGGGCTTTTTCGGCGAGCAGCGCAAATTGGTGACCCGCAAAACCATCTAGGCCCGGTGCTAAGCAGCCTTGTGGTCCGAACAAACGATCCAACGAATCGACAATTCCTTCGTCTCCACCGCCGTGACCTGCATAGCCGAGCTCTGGAGGATGTTCGATGATGATTTCCTCGGTGGCACCAGTCGTGTGATCACGCACCGATAATTCATAGGCACCGGCCTCTTTCCAAGCGTGACCGCCCTTTAAGCTACCCTTCGTGCCGTAGATTTCCATCGAGCGCCCCATATCGAAAGCAGTCATCGAAAAAGTGACAGAAATGCCATTTTCCATCTCACCCGAAATTACCTGGTGATCCACTACATCATTGTCACAATGATAGACACAGCGCCCCCATGGAGAGCTTTGAATGAATTGCGTAATTTGCCCATCACTGGCTGTTTCCGCTCCGTCGAGCACCATCCTCAACCAATTGCGTTTGTCGGTGAGATAACGATGTGCATCGTAGAAACAAGTTCCGACATGCGGACAACCGTCGCTACAACGCGCTGTGGCACCTATAGGCGCATTGGCAGCTTGAAAATACTCAAGTCGCCCGAAACTAGAAACGTTTTTGATTTGCGAATCGGTAAACCAGCACAGTAGATCAGTATCGTGACTGCATTTGGCGAGAATCATTGGCGTCGAATCCGCGCTGATGGCCCAGTGTCCCCGAACAAAGGAATGCGCCTGATGATAAGGCTCTACGCCCTCACTGGCATGAATCGAAATGATGCGTCCGAGCCGGCCAGAGTCAATGACAGAGCGAATCGTTCGGTAAAATGGAGTGTAGCGTAAAACAAAACATAGGCCAATTTTCACACCATGCTCTTTCGCCTTCCGGTCGAGAATTTCACATTCTTCCAAACTCTGCGCCGCAGGTTTTTCTAACAAAACATCATAGCCCGCTTCGATCGCCCTCAGGGCATGGCCAAAGTGATCGCGATCTTGCGTAGCAATAATCACAATGTCGGCAAGCTTTCCAGCAGCAAAAAAGTCATCATCTTTCGTAAAAACTGTGACCCCCTCACCGAGATTCGCGATCAACCGAGCACGACTCTCGATCAAATCACAGGCAGCAGTCAATTGATAACGTCCCTGCCACGCCGCCGCAATACGCGAGTATGTCCTCCCACGTGATCCACAACCTAAAACAGCAATCTTCATTTCTCGCTAGACCTTTCCTTTATGTACTGATTCCTATACCAATATTTCTTGAGCCAAAATAGACAGAAATTTCCCTTTGGTGACAATAGCAAAATGCATTATTCGAGGGAATCTCCAGCACGATCATGAATAAAATTCATAATGTGTGAATGTAGTATTCCACGCGGGCAGGCCCACCTCTACCGCCGGGAACTTCACGGCGTTCGATCTTTGATCCCATCAACAATTCCATCATCCGCACTTCCATCGCTATGGCTGCGGGATACTCCTCAAATAAGGCCCACAGTGGGTGGTGAAATTCCTCAATGCGAAAACCCTGTTTGACGTCGTATGAGCAGCGAGCAAAGCAGCCCTCCTTTTCTCGCAATCCAGCTAGCACCGTGGCTTTCTCCACAATAGACTTAGCCCTTTGCATGCGGCACATCCAGCGTTCTTGAAGCTCCGAAAAGTATTGGTGCAGCAATTTTTCGGGAGCAGTAGCGCCAAACAGATTCTTCATGTTATGCAACATGCTCAGAGTCATCGCCACCCCCGCTTGAGGAAAAAGAGCATCAGCTTTGGGAGCGAGACGATACATGATTTCAGGCCTACCTACCTCCTTACGCGGCAAACGACTGCGCTCCAAGTATCCAAGTTCGAGCAAGGCTTCACAGTGCTGCTTCACCCCCATGTAGCTCATCTCCATGACCCTTGCTAATTCAGGGATCGGCATGCCTCCATGAATCTTCAATTCTTCCACGATCGACACCCACTGCGGACGCACCAATTCTCGAAATCCATACAAAAACATCGCCGTCAACGTGGGCAAAATTTTTCTTCAACGCAACAAGGAAAGCAATTTACGCCGATTTTGCTGATCGAGGGGTTTTCCACGCTCCGACAATCATCCCCACTCCCCCTAAGAAAAAGAGTCCAGGGAACCACAAGGTGTAACCAGCAGCTCGGGTATCCAGTTTGAGAACGGACTGACTCGGTTGCTGCGGATTCACCCAACACTTGGTCATACTTCCAGTAGCAAAAGTGGCAACAAGCTCCTCCACGGTGGCCCTGTCGTTGCGTGGCATACTACCACGCAAACTCCACAGCCGGCTTTCATAAGAGCTACCGTCAAAATCATAACGATACAACACTTGTAGGCGGTATTCAGGTGCGACCGTGTCACCGATTCGTTGCTCTTCCACGTTCGACTGCAAAATCAAACACGGCACCTGCGGCCAATTCGTCATTCCTTTAGCTCGTGCATAACTACGCCACATCAGAGCGATGAAAATCCCAGAAATCACGCACAGTGACAAGCCAACTGACGTTAAATACCATTTCCCTGCACTGTTCGTTCCACTCACGCCGCATCCCTACGCCATGATGAGCGACTTGCCAATAGGAAAATCGCCTATCCAACCGTAGTTCATGAAAGTTCAAACATCATCTAACTACGAAAAAAAGCGCAGCAAGTGAAACTCGCTGCGCTGTTTAAAAAAATGTGAGAAGCAATCGCTTACTTCACGCCTTTTTTGGAAAGGCGGGTGCCCTTGGTTGCTCCTTGACGGGCCTTGAATTTTGGATTGCTTTTGCAGATCACATAAAGCGTGCCACCGCGTTTTACCACTTGGCAATCAGCATGGCGGCGTTTGGCGGAATTGAGTGAGGAAAGAACTTTCATTGTGTGTGAGGTAGTGATTTGGGAGGGGGAAACTAGCGGGACGAATGATTTTGTAAAGGCATTTCTTTGAAAAAAACACATTTCTTTTTGATCATACGGCCCGCATGATGTTTTGGGGATCTTAATCGTCGTCGTCTTCGTCATCGGGAGGCTGTGGAGCCTCGTCCTCTTCGCCGCCGTGATTGAGAATGAAGGCCAGATCGTCGATACCGAGGTTGGTCGCAAAGCCTTCATCGCCAAGCACGTTGATGACAAGTTGTGTCTTCTGGTGCTGTAGGATGCGGATTTTTTCCTCCACAGTATCGCGAGTAAGCAAACGGTAGGCAATAACCTTGTTTTTCTGACCGATCCGGTGAGTTCGGTCGATGGCTTGGTTTTCCACCGCTGGGTTCCACCAGGGATCGTAAAGAATCACGTAGGAGGCCGAGGTCAAGTTCAGACCGGCACCACCCGCTTTGAGCGAGAGAAGGAAGACACTTGGGTCCTTGGTGGTCTGGAATTTCTCGATCTCCCCTTTCCGGTCCTTGGTCTGACCGGTGAGGTAGTTGTAAGGGCGGCTTTCTCCTTCCAAGCGCGCCTTGATGAGGTCGAGCATGGAAACGAACTGCGAGAAGACGAGCACTTTGTGACCTTCCTCGTGGAGCTGATCGAGAAGATAAAACAACGATTCCATCTTGGCGCTTTCCTCCTTGAGGTATTTCGGATCGATGAGACCAGGGTGGCAGCAAATCTGACGCAAGCGCATGAGGCCTTGCAGAATGGCGAAGGAGTTCTTCTTGACAGCTTCGTCGGAGTCCATACCAAGCAAGGCTTTTTGAATGCGCTTGAGTTCGGCACGATACAAGTCGAGTTGCACACCTTCCATTTTGCTGTAAACTTCTTCCTCGGTACGAGGTGGGAGGTCTTGCGCCACTTGGGACTTGGTCCGGCGGATAAGGAAGGGACGGAGACGGGCTGCTAGACGTTGCTGGGAGCCCGGATCTTTGCGCTTGTCGAAGCGTTTTTTGAAGTAGGCACGGGAGCCGAGAACGCCGGGCATGGCGAAGGCCATAAGCGACCACATGTCCATGAGGCGGTTCTCGATGGGAGTACCTGTGAGGACCAATCGATTGCCTGCATCCAGTTCGCGAGCTGCTTTGGCTGCTTTGGAATCAGGGTTCTTGATCTGCTGGCCTTCGTCGAGAATAACGGTGAGCCATTGAATCTTATTAAGCAACTCGCCACAAACCCGCAACTGCGCGTAGTTCATGACCAACATATCGAGCGTGTTTTGGTAGTAATCGAGATCGATTTCGTCGCGATTGCGTAGGATTTTCACGTTCAATTCGGGAGCGAACTTGTTCGCCTCGGTGACCCAGACGTCGAGAACGGATTTGGGGCAGACGATGAGCACTGGCTTCTTGCGTGCTTGTTTTTTGAATGCTTCATTGCGAAGCCAGAGCACGTAGGTAAGCGATTGGATCGTTTTACCCAAGCCCATGTCATCCGCAAGAATACCGCCGAAGTTGTTGGTTGCGAGGTAAGCCAAGAAGCGGAAACCTTCGATCTGGTAGGGACGCAGCGTGGCGTTGAGATTGGTCGGCAACTCGGCATCGACCTCGATGACGATATCGTTGGCGCGATCCTTGATTTTTTTCCAGGCTTTTGGATCGAAAACATCCGCCGCTTTGGGATCAGCAAGCTGCAGGGCGTGCATGCGGTGCGTTTCTCCAGAGAGGTCGAAGGGATCGAGGCCAAGACGGGTAACGGCATCGCGTTGTTCGGGATCGAGTTTGATTTCCAGTCGCATCCAGGAACCGTCTTCCATGCGAACGTAACCACCACGGGCGGCGACGAGTTGGCGGATTTGCGCTTTGCTAAGATTGACGCCTTCGACATCGATGACGATACGCAGATCGAACCAGTCGATCTCTTGGTTGACGACCTCGAAGCGCACGGCTGCGCTAACAGGATCGTTGAGAATGGTTTTGAGACGAGCATCAATATCGAGCTCGACTTGTGGCGGCATTTTGCGAATCCACTCGGCGAACTTTTCCGGGAAATTCTTTGTAAGACGAGTTTTGAACGACACCAGTTTATCGTCATAAGTCAGTGACATCTCATCCAGCACCTTAGGAATGCAATGGAGATCTTCACGAGCAAAACGCAGGAGCTGCTTGCCTTTGACGACTTGTTGCTCCACGAGTTCCCAGCCCTCTTTATTCAGTCGTTCGGTTCGGCGGCCCTTGGTCTCCAAGGCGCTGACATCGACAACAAGGTGCTCGGTTTCCGCAGAAGTAAGTCCAGCAACAAGTTTGAGTTCCAGCTTCGGCTTTAATTCCAGATCAACGACGCGTTTAGTCAGTGATTCAGGCAAAGAAGCGCCAATTTTGCGAAGAAATTCAACACCCTCCAGCGAATCAATGACGCGCTTAGGAATGTAGTAACGCGGCATGATTTCCGTTTCGTTCAGCCAACGTGGAGGACCGGGAAATACCGTTTCGTCAGATTGATAGAGCTCAACGCGACCAGGCAACAAGCGAACAGAGTGCGAAACATTTTCGCCACCAGAAGTAACGAGCTGCAGCGCGAAGTTCATCTGATCGTAATCGGCATCCTCACACTTCCAGCGCAAAGGTTCATCGACGACTTTGAACAGCTTTTCATCGAGATTGACGAGATAGCCCTTGAGCGCAGGCTGACGGAACAAGCGGTTCATGAAACGGCAGCATTCCTCTTGATCGAAATCGAACAAGGTATCTCCTTCTTTGCGGTAGTAGGAGAGGAAATGCTCCCAGAGGATTTGGCTCGATGAATCGAGACGCATCGCCGCCTCCATGTAGAGTGCCGAATAGCGCTCGACGTCTGATTTTTCTCGCAACTGCAACCACTCACCGCCCTTTTCGCGAAGCTCGATGCGAGCCTCATTGATGGTTGCCACCAAGCGCACTTCGGCTTCGAAGGGTGGTTCGGTAGGAGGGCGTTCATTGACTCGCTCAATGCGCTCATACCATGAGGCCACTTCGCGCTCTTGCTCCCACTCGGCCATTTTTTTCTGCACCGATTCGAGATCAGTGATGACGTTCATGAACTCGGGATACGGGAGTTTTTTCTTGTAGAATGCGTAGGCGATGTAGTTCCAGAACTCCAGAATATCGCTTGGTGGCATCGGCCAGAGCTCGAGAGGCTCGTAGCTGGTGATTTCCCAACGCGGCGAGATCCGCACCATGTCATGGTCGTGAACTTCACCCTCAATGACATAACGACGATAACGTTTCTCGATTTTAGTAACAAAATCGGCTTCTTTGTCATCGAGCTCGCGTCCGAGTTTTTCCTCGATCAAGTCAAGTACAGGAGCATCATCGAATTCGTTGGGCGACTCGGGCAAATCCTCACCACGATGCATGCGTTCCATCATCGTAGCGTATTGGCACGCACCGGAAACGATTTCATCTTCTGCGGTGCAGCTACCGAACCAGCGATTGCCTTGCAGTCGCAAACTCGTGCGGTGAATGCCTGTTTCTTCTTCGACGCGCCCTTGAATGAACAAATGATTACCAAAAATTTGGGTTACCGCTCCGTCTTTTTGGAGCATTTCGCCCTTTTTACGAGCTTCTTCTGGGAAGCTGTTTAGGAAGTTCAATGTGGCACGGTCTGGATTCATCGCGAATATATTAGGAGAAAATTGTTGCTGATAGGTGGGATTAACGGGGCGCGAATCTACACTCATTTTCCTTGGCATGGCAAGAAAAACCGTGTGCTCGGGAAAAAATAACCATTCTCCTTAGACAAAACAACGATGCCTTTTCGCTAGCTTTCGGGATTTGTCATTGCACGCGTTCCTAATCTTAGTAAACTGCTCAAAACACTATGCGACTCATTTACACCTTAGCTCTTGCCCTGCCTCTGACCGCCCTCCTCGCGCAAGAAAACCCGAAGGATGTGCCCAAAGATCCCGCAAAAAAAACCGAAGCGGCCGCTCCACAGAAAAATGTTAGTGTTGAGGGCAGTGTTACCATCAACGGCGTCACGATTCCTTATACTGCAACGACTGGCAAGCTTGTGATCAATCGCGATGACGGCACACCGCGTGCATCGATCTTCCATGTTTCCTACGTGCGCAAGGACAAAAACGACCCGAATCGTCCTGTTACATTTGCCTTCAATGGTGGTCCTGGCTCATCGGCAGTGTGGCTCCATCTCGGTGCACTCGGGCCGAAAATTGTCAAGCTTACCGGTGACGGAACACAACCAATCGCACCACCTGCCACACTCGGCGACAATCAGTTTTCCATTCTCGATAGCTCCGACCTGGTTTTCATCGACCCCGTCTCCACAGGCTATTCTCGCGCTGAAAAAGATGCCAAACCTCAGGAATTTCACGGTGTGGACGAGGATGTGGAATCCATCGGCGACTTCATTCGCAGCTGGGTCACGGAAAACAAACGCTGGTCTTCACCCAAGTTCTTGTTAGGTGAGTCCTATGGTGGAGTCCGTGCCGCCGGCCTTGCCCACCACCTCCAAAGCCGCTATGCCATGTCGCTCAATGGCGTGGTCATGCTTTCGACCCTCATGGATTTCCAAACCTTGAGCCCTGCTCCGGGAAATGACCTAGCGTATCAGGTGTTCTTGCCCACATTCGCTTCCGTGGCTCATTTTCATGGAGTCATCCAAGGCGATCGCAACAAAATCGTCGAGGACGCCCGTGCCTACGCCTTCGGCCCCTACACCGCCGCTCTCCTCAAAGGCAATCAAATTAACTCTGAAGAAAAATCCGCTGTCGCCGCCAAGCTCGCCGAATTCACGGGACTATCTGCCACGCTGATCGCAGAAATGGATCTCCGCATTGATCCCACTCGCTTCCGCGGTGAACTGCTCAAAGCAAAGAAAAAAGTCATCGGACGCTTCGATGCTCGAGTCGCATGGGATGATACAGACAGCTCGGAAATTTACCCGAACTACGATCCTTCCTATTCCCTCGCCTACGGGGCATTTGGAACTAC
>CANHKJ010000111.1 GCA_947460915.1 Verrucomicrobiia bacterium | reverse complement strand
CGTCGTCAAACGGGCCACACGCAAGCCCAAACGAAACAACTCTTGTCCAAACCATGCTGCGTGCGTGTTTTGCGTTGTTCCTAATAGTAGTTCCGTCCCCGTGGTGATCACCTCAATGTGCATACGGCAACCATGCACAGGAATGCTAAGTGCGCAATCCAAACCGTATCAAAAATTCACAAGCCGCGCGAAATTTAAGGCTCGGTGATTTGTTCCCGGGCCTCGAGGTTGATAACAATTCGTTTGGTAGGTTGTTCCACTTGGACTTCCCCCTGCAGCATAATGTTCCTTCCAATTAGTGGAAGCAATTTATCTAAAGTCATTTCTGGCTTTGCCAACTTAGTCCTATAACGCCCCCTTACTGCTACTTCTGGATCTCCAACTACCTCAAAATCAATATAAAGGGTTGCACCAGAATTACTCCTTCCCACACGCAATAATTTACCCTGAACACGCACGGTTGAGCCAATCAATTTGCGAAATTCAGCGATTTCATGTGGTTGGTAAGCTTCCTGCCGCACAGGTGCATTTGCTTGCTTTGCCTCTGCCGCAGTTGCCGAGTCCGATTCTTTACCACTCTGGAGCTCCAAGGCACGTTGCGTGATCGCCGCACGCCTTTGTTCCACGCTGGAGCTAGGCTTCGCTTCCACAGTTTTTTTTGATTCACTCGCCTTTGTTTTAATATCACTGCTCCTCACCAACTCCGCTGCTTTTGGCTTTTGTAGCCAAAACATCACTCCAGCCGTTGTAAGTGCTGCCACAATCAATAAAGAGCCCAACCATACAAAAAGCATTTTGCTCCCCGACTTCGCCGAGGCCAAGGGAGGCTGAAAAGCAACGGGAGCCGCCTGGCCCAATTTGATTTGCGAAGTCGGCTGCACACTACTTGTTGGAGCGGCAGATCCGAGCACCTTTGAAGGTGGAGCTGCGCCATGCAAGACATCCCATGCCTGAGCCGCAGTCATCGATTCCGTTTTCACCGCCCGCACCCAGCCCTGGAGTGTTCCCATGGTGCTACCGGCCACAATGCGCCCAGCCCAGCCCAGAGCATTTTCAGTAGTGGCGGCCAATTCTTTGACAACGCCTGGGCCAGTTTTGAGGCCTAACCATTTCATCGGGTCAACGCTAAAGCGAAAGATTTCACCCTCCCCGCGCACCTCGATATCATCAGCGGCAAACACTAACCAATCTGCGCCAACGCCAAACACTGACTCAATTTGCAATACGAGCGCTAAAGCCTGCTCGACCAGAATACGGCCTTGCTCCACACGCAATGGACCCGTCGAGAAAAATTCGGCTAACGAAACACCAACTCTCGCCTCTGAGATTAAATAAGGAATGCCATCCACCGGATCACAGCCACCATCAAGAACGCGCCGCAAGGCTGGATGCTCCAACCGCTTCATCAACTCCACGCCCTGCTGGTAGGAGTTCCGCTCCTCACCTTCCAACCCACCAGAACCAGCTCCAAAGGGAAAGAACCGCTGCAACAATACCTCACAACCGCTCTCCAAATCTGTCGCTAAGAAAATCGCACCGTTGGCATCCTGCGATACCATTTCTTCAATCTGAAAGCGACTGCCGTGCACACCAACAACACTAGCGGGAAAAGACTAATCCCGCAATCCTCAAAAATGAAAACTTTCCAATTCTTGCTGCAATCGCGCCACAGGCAAGCCTACCACATTGGAAAAATCTCCCCGCACAGCTACAATGATCCTCTCACCATGCTCTTGTGCCGCATAAGCACCGGCTTTATCCAAAGTATGAACCAAGGCCATATACTCGTTAATGTCCTCCTCGCTTAGATTGCGGAACTCCACCTCGCTCACCTCATAAAATGCTTGCTCACGCCCTCTGGGACCGCACAAGCAGACACCCGTGCAAACATAATTGACCCGTCCACTCAGAGAACGCAGCATCACACGCGCTTCCTCCTCATCCCGAGGTTTGCCCAAAGGTTTACCATCCAAGCATACCAGCGTATCCGCGCCAATCACAAGCGAGTCTGGATAAATTTGTGCCACTGCACGAGCCTTAAGCGCTGCATTTTGCTGACACAACACGCGGTAGTCCACAGCCTCGTCATGCAACTCGTCTGCGGGTGAAACAACCACATCAAAGTCCCATCCCATCTCCTCTAACAACTCCTTGCGTCGCGGTGAGCCCGATGCCAAAATAAGTCTAGGTTTCATTTCCCCATCAACTGATTGACCATCGCTGCATCGAAGGTGAAGGTTTTCTGACCAGCTCCTTGCACCGCACCGCCTTCAAGAACTTGGTATTCAAATGCCTTGATCGGCTTCACCCCATCCACTTGAGAAAAAACATACACGCGGATGGCCAATGCCTCATTGCCTTTCCCGCCCGGCACGCCCTTGACGGAATAACTCACTTCATTGACACCATCGCGCACCCCGCCCATGATCAACTGTGCATCCTTTGCATTTCCAAATGAATGCTTGCTGCTTTTATTCACCGTAACATCAACTGCTCTGCCTGGGCAAAACACATAAACTTTGGCAATGTACTTCGCAATCGGAATCGCCATCGGCACCGGCGGAACCACACCCGTAGGGGAAAATTCCTTCGTTTTTTCAATGTAACTTAGATCGCCTTTCGCTAACTCCGTGCGCACATCAGGTAGGGCTCCCAAATTCACAAACTCTGCTACATCAAACTTCCAGCCTGATGCTTCTTGCACAAAATCAACGACTAACAAATTGTCCGTTGGCTCACCGCCCACACCAAAATCTATCTTCCCATAGTAAATGCACTTCGCCGTGCGAGCATTGCGCTTCACCTGCACCACTTGTAAACCCGTCAATGCGGGAGGACTCGTAGGCATCTCAAAAATCGCCTTCGGGAAAACGCGGCGCTCCGAATTCAAGCGATTCTTTACTGTTTGTTGACGATGGGCCGCTGTGACTTTTTGCCACGCGGGGAAGTCTTTTTTTATCATCGCATTTCGCCAAAAAACATAAACATTTTCTAACGACTTCTGCAATGCTGCATCTTGCCCCTGCCCCCAACCCGTCATCATAATCAAGACCAATGCGATAGATTTCCCCAGACGGTTCATGCCCGCTACACTAATACCAGTGCACCAACAAGGTCAAGCCACATGTATTTCAAACACAAAAAAGTAAGGCTGGTGAGCGATACTTTTGCGATGAGCGAGAGCGAATAAACTGCAATTATTACTATCGGGTAGGAGGTAGTTGGGCCGCATAGTTACCATCGGTAACTTGTTCGTTCTATCATTTAACCCAAAACCGAAGTTGCATTGGGCTCATAGCTTATTTGACCGCAGATTATTCAGATTTCGCAGACCAAGATATACACGAAACAGTGCCGAGTAAAAGGTTTGCGTAATCTCTTCAAAATCCGTGAAATCAGCGTAATCTGTGGTTCAATATCGGATTTAAGATTTAATCAAGATTTGCGCGGCGCGCTATGGAACTTGTCGAATTTCTACGCCATGTTTCGGCATTTATGATACCTACTTCGGATTTCGAGTTAAACAAGGGCCTTTGTAATCTTTCTCCCGATTTTACGGATTAAATGGCTCGATACTGTTGATTTTCCAATCTTTTTGTTGCTCGGTGTCATGATCGCGAAGCTGGACTTGGTCACCGACCTTTTTTCCGAGAAGACCAGCTCCAGCCTCGGAAAGGTAGGAAACCCAACGTTTTTCGGGGGCGCTATCCCAGGCGCCTAACACGGAGAGCGAATAACTGGCTCCGGCAGCATTGCTGAGGGTGATGACGGTGCCGATGTTGACGGTGGCGCAATCAACGCCTTTAAAATCAGTGCCGCGAGCGCGGGCCACATCTTTTTCGAGATCACGGCGGCGGCTGTTGAGGTATTTTTCCATGTCCTTGGCGGACTTATACTCAAAATTTTCACGCAGGTCGCCGTAGGAGCGGGCGATTTTGACGTCCTCGCGGTTTTGCGGTATGCGCACAGAGACCAGCTCTTGAAGCTCGGCTCGGCGGGCTTCGAGACTTTCCCACGAGACAAGAAGTTCCTCTTCTTTGTTTTTCTCCTCACCACTGACGAGAGTCTCAGTCTCAGGCTTGGCTTTGATGATCCGGGCCATGAGCGATTTTTTGTCGAGCTCATTGAAAACGGGACACTCCATGAGACGGCGTCCGAAATTCCGCGCTTCATTGACATCCATTAAGGTGACGAGGTCAGAGAGAAGGCTTTTGTCTTCGTTGAGCAAGGATTGCAAACGTTGCGATTTGCGTGGGCCATCCGCGATGAAGTCGGACTCCAGCTGATTGAGAATGGCGGCACCGACATCGGCGCTGAAAACATTCGAGCCACTGGCTTCGCGCTCACGACAGACCCAGATGAGGGCATCGTGGCCGAGCGAACGGCGAGTGATGGCGCGGCGGAGGTAATCTTCTAGGGCGCCGATTTCTCCACGAGCTTCAAAAATTTTCGCGATTTCGCCAAGACCACGTGCTCCAGCCTTTTCAACCACGCCCATGAGTTTCTCGACCCAAAAGTGACCAAAAGCAATCGGGAAGGAATCGTAAATTTCGCGTTGGCGCACGGCGCTCATCGACGAGATTGCCTCGGAGACACGGCTATATTCTGACTTGATGATATCGGTGAGTTTACTCGCATCGGCGGGAACGGGAACTTGGGCGGAGTTGGCCATTTGGTCGCGAATGAGCATGAGCTCAAGAACGTGACCGAGATTGAGGCGGGTGCCACGTTTGACCTCGGCATCGATGTCGGCATAGAGGCGATGCAGTGTATCAGGGTCACCGGCAAGAAGATGAACTTCGGCAGCCAATGCTTCTAGGGCTTTCGTTTTGACCTTGGGATCGCGGGCGGCCTCGAAGTCAGCAACCAAAGCCTGAGCGGGTGTCATGTCACCACCGCGGAGCACAATCATCTCAGTGCGACGAGGCGGCACGACGACGCGTTTGCTAGCTGCCATGATTTTTTTGGCATTGTCCCACCATTTTTTGTATTCCGCTTGCGGGATGACGGGGCCGTTGATTTCTTTTTCGAAAGCATCAAGCGTCATACTGTTGCCGTGACTTTGCAGGACGTGAGCCGCGAGCTCGACGGGATCGGATTTGGCGAGGAGGCGCAGTTCTTCGACTTGCTCGAGTTTTTTCGCGCGGAAGTCATCAGCCTGTAGAGGCTCGGTCTTTTGGAGGACAAATTGCAGGTCCATTTCCTGGCCAAGCTTATCGGCGAAATCAACGATTACGATCTTATCGCGCAGGCTCCAAGAAGTGACTTTACCTGCGCCCCATGATTTGCTGAGCAAGTAGCATCCTGGTGCCACCTGAGAAAGTCTTTGTCCCACCGCAGCGTTAATTCGCCCCGCTTCTACCAATTTAGCCACATCTGGATGCATATGCGGAGACAGTGAGTCGTTTTCATGAAAAACGCAAGGCAACTCTGTGGGAAAGTTTTTCTGATGACGGAAAAAGAGTCTGATTCTAGCAAGATACTAAGGGACCAAAGATGGACTTAGCAAAGAAAGCAGGAAAGAAACGCTGAGTAGCGGAGGTCGCGGAGTTTTTCCCATGCAAACTGATCAATTAAGGATGCCTATCGAAGGGTCAGCAGATGTGAATAGGATCTCAAGATTTTCAAAATTTCATTGTAATCATGCTCTTTGTCTTAAATCTTGCCATCTTGTGACAAGAAGCACACAGATTACTCAGGAGCCGAGACAGGAGTCATCGGCACAATGGGAGCAGGATCGATCTTTTCGTTAGAAGACGGAGACGACGTTTTGCGCGGACCTGAGCGCCCTCGATCGTCGCGATGAGCGCAGCCACGCTGCATGCTCTTCTGCAAGGTATCGACCCGATCATGCCACACGGCTGGGAGTTTTTTGCGCGAGTCATCGTTTAAGAATTCGTCAAACACGACCTCACCCGCATCATCAGTGATGGTCAACCAAGTGCCTTCACTGCGTACTTCCATTTCGAGCACGGCATTGCCATCTTCGAGTCGAGCCATGCGACTATTAACATCGAGCGGACGAGTAGGCTCCAAACGCGGAATTGCCGTAGGATTTTTTAGGCTTTCGATCGTCGGACCAGCCGTGATGGGGGTTGGGGTTGGTTGCCGTCCGAGACTAATTTTGCAGGTTTTTTCTTCACCCGCACGAAATAAGCGAAGTTCGACCTTGTCGTTGATTTGTTTCAGCGAGAGCAAGACTTCCAACTGCGCCTCATTGATGAGAATCTGATCGTTCCACATCCACAAGACATCGTAGGGTTGCACTCCAGCAGCACGCGCTGGGCCTTGGGCATCGATGCTCGCCACGAGAAATCCGACGCCTTTGGGCAACTTGGGCAGTTGTGCGCGGATCGCATCATCGGCGCGCGTGACTTGCAATCCGAGCCAAGGCAAATCCTTACCCGGGGCCACGAGCACGGCAGGTTTGCTGGTCAAGGTGGCCGCAGGATTCACCAACTCGGAAGGCATTTCCTGGGCCACAGCAGCGCTGGATGCGCAAAGGATGGGCATCAACACAGAGAGCAAAGAACCAGAAAAAATGCGAGGCATGAAAATCATCAGAAACTGGTTTTGGGCACCAAGACCTTCTCGTCGCGAGATTCAGAAATGGTGATCAGGTAGCCGGTTTGAGCGTCCCGATAGCGCTCGCGCGTTTGCACGCGACGTTTCCACTGTTGCAGCATCGAGCCATCAGAAGCTGTGAGCGTGCCTTCATCAGCGAGCGGATCGGTGAGCTGAACACGATCAAGCAATACTGGAGTCGCATCCATAGAACTAACCACAGAGAGGTCGTCTGAATCGAGATCGGGCGAAATTTTCGCCATCCCGGAACCAGCAGGAGACAGCGTGGAGACACACGCGAGAATAGAGCCGATCGCGATGGCTGCTGCGGCGGACCAGCGCACAAGTGATTTTTTGTGCGGAGCTGAAATTGCTGGCTGCGAGCTTACTGGCTGCTCACTAAGTTCTGTGTGCCATGGCATGCGATTCACCAATGCTTGGGACACGGGAGGCAAAGATACGGCGGCAAGCGATTGCGCGGTCGTTGGTTCGGCGCATTGGTGATCTTCGTCTGCTAGGGCGAGGGCCCGGAGTTTTTGCGAAATGCGCTGGTGACCACGCTCGCTCAAGGCTGCGGGCATCAAGGCATGCAGAGATTTTTCCATTTCTTCAGGCGATTTCATGGCGACCCTCCTTCACGGTTTGTAGTTCTTGAGAAAGTTGATCCAATGCGTAACGGTAACGTGAGGCACAAGTGTTCGCTGGGATGGCAAGCGTTTGCGCGATTTCCTGAAATGTCAGGCCTCCCCAGATTTTCATGACGATGACATCGCGCAATTTAGGGGCAAGTCGTTGCACAGCCTCGCGAAGCATCACCGCCTCTTCATCATCCTCCAAGGTCGGATCAAGCCATACATCCTCGAAGTCGTTGAGATAAATGATCGACTCCTCGCGTTTTTTGCGCCGCGTATCGGTGCGTTTTTGATTCATCCCGGCGAAACGCAAAGTCGAGAACGCCAATGCCAAATCGGGTGGCTCACCGCCGCGCTCGGCTTGGTAATGCCACATCCGCACCATCGTTTCCTGCACCAAGTCCTCGGCACCCTCGCGCGAAACGCTCCAGCCACGCGCAAAAAGCAGCAAGCGAGGTCCGTTCTCATCGAACCAAGTTTGCCATTTGTCTGCAATGATCGTTGCCATCTAAACAAAGAATGCCACAAAGCCGCCCCGTTGTCTCTAAAATCTGATAATTTTTCAAAAAATTTCTATGCACCAATTCCTTCTTGGCGTTTCCCTAAATTGCGCTAGCTTGCGCACATGCAACGCCGCTCCTTTCTCCGCCAATCCATCGTCACCGCAGCAGCCATCGGCGCGGGTCGCCCGCTATTCGCTCAAGCGGCGAAATCCCCTTACCTTTCCGACTTGGGCATCCAACTTTACACACTGAGAAATGAAATCGCCAAAGACGTCAATGCTACGATCAAAGCCGTAGCCGCAGCGGGATACAAGCAAGTCGAAATGTATGGATTTCCCAACTGCGATGCCATTGTCAAGGCCGCGCGCGATTCAGGGCTTGCTCTCCATTCCTCTCACTTCGAGTGGGACAGCGTAGTCAATCCCAAGGATGACTCCTATTCCGATTTCTCCAAAATTCTCGACAAGGCCAAAGAAGTCGGGCTCAAGCATTTGGTCATCCCCTACCTCGCTGATGGCAATCGCAAAACTCTCGACGATTACAAAAAAGTCGCCGCACATGCCAACAAAGCTGCGGCTCTCGCAAAATCGGCGGGAATTCAGCTATCCTATCACAACCACAATTTCGAATTCGAGCCCAAGGAAAACGGTGTCTCTGGCTTTGATGTGTTTGTCAAAGAATTCTCAGCCGACATGAAGTTTGAGCTCGATGTATTCTGGGTTAAAGCCGGTGGACTCGATCCTGTGGAGCTCGTGAACAAACTCAAGGGTCGAGTGACACAACTCCACCTGAAAGATCTGAAAAAAGACATTCCCATCCCCTCTTACTCGAGTGTCCCAGCCGATGCCTTTCAAGAAGTCGGAGATGGCATCATCGCAATGGCACCCCTGCTCGCTGCGGCGCAAGAAGCAGGCGTGGAGCACTGCCACGTCGAGCAAGATCAATCACCCGATGCCCTAGCAAGCATCAAGCAAAGCATCGATTTCTTGAATAAGCTGTAATTGGAAGCTGAAATATGGAGCAGGGATTTCAAATCCCTGTCATAGCAACAGTGATCGCAACGGATTGCCCTTCATGATAAAACAAGGGATTGCAAATCCCTTCCCCATATTCTTTTTAAAGCACCCGCGCCCAGATGACTTTGAGATACTGAGATTCGGGATAGTTCGAGAGCACAGGGTGATCACTGCCAGCGCCTGTGCGATCGAGAATTTGTAGGCGTCGGTTCTGACGATGGGCCGCCGAAATGATGATGCGCTCGAAGTCTTCTGGACTCAACATACCAGAGCATGAGCAAGTGACAAAAATACCGCCGGGTTTGACCAACTTGAGCACCAAGGCATTGAGATCACAGTATTTATTCCAGCCCAGTCGATCTTCATCTTTGCCATGAATGAACTTCGGTG
>CANHKJ010000110.1 GCA_947460915.1 Verrucomicrobiia bacterium | reverse complement strand
GGGGTCAAAAACAAGAAGCAACCTCAACGTGGTTTGGCCTGCGCTTGGAGTCAGGAGAAACCACGGAAAATTTCGATCTATTGCGCCAAAAATGGACCGGCCAACGCCCCGATAACATTTCGCCAAGCATCGAGCAGATCCAATGTGATGTTGCGCGAAAAAAAGTCGCGCCCGGTCATTCTTTCACCGCGTCAGTCAAGAGCGTGGATGCCGATGGTGATGCGCTGAGCTATGAGTGGGCTGTTTACCACGATGTGGTTCGCCGCGATGCAAAAGGCAAAGAAATTCCTGCGAAGCTCGTCGCCGAGAGCGTGAAGGTCAACGATCAAGCGCAAGCCACAATTGTCGCTCCCCAACAGCCGGGAGCCTATCGATTGTTTGTATTCGTGCGCGATGGCAAAGGTCACGCCGCTACAGCAAATGAGCCGTTCTTTGTGGAGCCGTGAATTTTAGAACAAAATTCACACCACTTGCTCATAGGCGCATTTCGCTTGTGCCACCATCGCATGTGCGCTTTCCTGTTCATCGTGAATCACTCGGGCCCCCATCAGCGTGAGCTCGAGGGCTTCCGAGGAAAACTTCGCGCGTGCCATCATCACAATCTCGGGATTTTCCTGGAGCACTAGTGGGATGGCAATGCGCGTGGATTGAAATGACGGGAACGTGAACGCGATCATGCGGGCATCGCGAACCTTCGCCAGCGCTAAGGCTTCGGGATGCGTGACATCGCCAAATAGCACCAAGTGGCCATCCTTTTTCAACTGGCAAACCGTATCGGCATTGAGATCGATGATCAGGCAAGGAATCCCGCAGTTGATCAACGATTCGTGCAGTGCTTGACCGACTGGGCCATAGCCACAAATGATCGCGTGATCCGCTAGGCCTTTGATCGATTCGACGGGGTTGAGGCCCTTCGGCGTCACACGTTTGGTGCGGAACCATCCGTGTTTTTCCAGCCACGCATGAAGCGGTCCAGTCGCCACCATGCTACCAGGAATCAGCGCCATGCCCAGGGCCGTGCAAATCAAAATCATCTGCTCCAACCACGGATCAAAAGGCCGAATGTGATCCGCTTTCTGAATCAACACTAACGAAAATTCACCAATGCTCGAAAGACTCGCCCCCGCCAGTAAGGCAGGCCGCAGGGGCAGGCGAAGCAAACGCGCGATGCCAAACACCGTCAAAAATTTCACTACAAACACCAGCGCCGTGCCTAACAAAATGATACCCGCATGCTCCACCACTTGCCCGACCTCGATCATCAGGCCCACCGACACAAAAAACAACGTTAGAAATAAATCCTTAAAAGGCAAGATATCCGTCATGATGCGGTGACTGTAGATCGACTCACTCACCATCATGCCCGCAGCAAAAGCCCCCAGCGCTAGGCTCAATTCCAGCGCTCCGCCCGCAAAGGCCACCCCCGCGCTCATACCGATGATCGTCAGCGTGAAAAGCTCTCGGCTGCGGGTTTTTGCCACCGCATGCAAGAGGGGATTGATGCCATATCTCCCCAGCAATGCCGCGCCGATCAGGAACGCTAGCCCCTTACCCAAGGCCACCGCGATATTTCCCGCAATGTTACCCGAGTTTGCACCAAGCAGGCTTGGCAACACCAAAAACAGCCCGATCACCAAAATATCCTGAAACAACGCAATCGCCAGCGCCAACTTGGCACCTGGGCTATTCGAGAGGCCCAGATCCTGAAAAGATTTCAATGACACCGCCGTCGAGCTCAGTGCAAAAATCACTCCGATCACCAAACATTCCTCCCACGGCCTACCGAAAAAAAACGCGATGCCACCCGCCAAAAATGCTGTAATCGAGACTTGCAGTCCACCGCCAAACAATGCCAAGCGCCATAACTGACGCAACTCACGGACTGAGAACTCAATCCCCAACGTGAACATCAACAGCACGATCCCCAGCTCGGCAAACCCCGCAACCGCACTTTGCTGGGACTCGATCCCCAACCACTGCGGGATGCCGCTATTGGCAATCAAAATCCCACACAAAAAGTAACCCACCAACAGGCTCTGCTTCAGCCTTACCAACATCAACGACACAAAAACCGCAAGCAACAACACCAAGGTCAACAGACCAAACAACGGCGAAATATCCGTCGCGCCCGCTGCCACCATCGGCATCCATGTTATACACTCAAACACTAGCGCACCATGCTTGCCTTGCGCTGAAATGAAAAGCGCAAAAGCAATAAGCAACAACCCTGCCATATTCCGCAGTGCAATCGAAGCGCCAATCAAGGGATTGCGATTCAACAATTACCAACATCACCAAATGCTTGATCAGGCCTAACGTTCTGCGCAAAAACCATGATTTTGCCTAGCCAAGGTTCCCTACCTTGGGCTAGTCTCAGTGCAGAAGCCCATGGAATCCACAAAAGTCAATCTCATTACGATATTGCGCGATCGCGTTGGCGAATTGTGCGAACAGGGAAATTTCTCGGAGGCTCTCTACGTGGCAAATACGGCAGTGGAAAAAGCCGAAAAAGAATTGAACACCGATCTTGAGAGCATCGCAACATTTGCCTCCGCCTTAGAAGTCCGCGGAGATCTTTTCCGCCAAACGGGCGAATGGGAAAAAGCGCGCGCAGACTACCGTCAAACAATCGACCAGCTCGGTAACCGCATCGAAGACGCCACCGAACTAGGCCGCCTTCATGCCTACCTCGGCGCTTGCCATGATCAGCTCAATCACCTCGACCGCGCCATCCATCACTGGGATCTCGCCATTTCTTACTTCGAGAAAGCAACACCTCCCGCCCAACTCGACATCGCTTCCCTTTCCAACAACCTTGCCTACCTGAAAAAAGAACAAGGTGACGTCGATGGTGCCGAAAATGCCTTCCTCAATGCCCTCGAAATCATGCACCGTGTGCTTGGCCAAAACAACGAGGAAACCGCTTCAGTCTGCAACAATCTCGGCGCACTCTATCTGCAGTCCGGCTACTTTGAACAAGCGCGCGAAATGCACCTGATGGCACTCGATGCACGCCGAAAATTGTTAGGTGATCATCACATCGACACCGCGCAATCCTACAACAACCTCGCTCTCGCGCTCATCAAAACCGGTGATACGGCCGTGGCGAAACGCCACTTCGAAAGCGCCATCGACGCCCTCGAGTCCTGCGGTCCCGATGCCTCTGAAGAACTTAGCTCTGTCGGCGACAATTACCTCAACTTTCTCCGCCAAGATGGAGCCGAAGGCGTTGCCAATCTCGTCGAAGCACGCATTAAGGATACCCTCGCCAAGTGGGCTTGATAATGTAATGGAGCGCGGACTTTAGTCCGCACCTTCGTATCAATAAGCCAAGCGGACTAAAGTCCGCGCTCCCCTCACCGCCCGATGCTACGCAGTGCCTTATTTTGAAAACTAGAAAGCAGGGCATATTCTTTGTCAGTGATCGGATAAGGTCCAGAGACTTGCATCGGTTCACCGAGAGAACGTGCTGCGGTGCGAAGCGAAAAAGCACGGCGTTGTTCCAGGTAGTAGAGAATGATGTAACGGCGATCACCTTGCACGCTTTCCGCTAGGCAATCGGGCTGACCCATTTGATTGAGAAAACTGCGGAACTCAGGGCGCAGCGAGCTATGCTGCTGGAGGCGTTTCCAGCCCAGCGATGGTGGATCAGCGAGCACAAGCATGATGCTGTCCTCGGCATCGGCATTGGTCCAGCCATGCTGCCACGCTGCACGGTAGGGCGCGCACTGGCACAGCAATAGCGTCATAACAAAAGCAGACAGGAGAGCGAAGCGGGACATCAGATGCACATAGGGGTAAACGTTAGCGACGACGATCTTGTTCGATCAATTTTCGAATTTTTCCCACATGCGGGCGAATGCCCTGCGACTCGGTAAAGATCGGCGTTTCTAATGGAACGAGAAATTCCACGGAGGAATTCACACCAATCAAGCGCGCGCGTGCATCGAGGATCGGCCCCCCACTATCGCCGGGTTGCAGCGGGATATCAATGCGAAAACGATGCGCGGAACCGAATCCACGCTGCGCGGGAATGTCCGATGATAAGGATCCGTAGTTAGGCTTCAGGCCGGTGGTGATGCCACCATGGAAAATCGGCGTGCCGGCAGGCAAGGTGATTGCGGGTGAACTAAACTGATAGTAGTTTGGTGTGTTCAGCGGCGCATGCAGTAAGGCTAGGTCGTGTTTCGTATCGCGCCAAATGACTCGTGCTGGAGCCGTCTGTATGCGCGAGCCCCGACCATAAATGACATGCACAATCTGCGTAGCGGAATTTTTCACCACATGATCTGCAGTGATGAAATAGCCATCGGATGAGATCGGGCAGGCAGTTCCTCCATCAGCATCCTTGGGCGCGACTTTTTGCGAAAACCCGCGTGAAATCCAGCTAGTAATATCGGTTTGCTTGGTCACGACGAGAGCCGTGATGCGCTGCGAGGCGATCGCTAAGGACTGTCCGTCAGGTGGCGTGCGGTCCACCCGTGGCGGCGGCGATATCATACAACTTGTCATCAAGACTGCGGGGATCAGGAATGACAAAAAACGCAACACGGGGAAATTTTTTTAGAGTGTGAGAGCAGTGGAATCGGCTTCATGCACCAGCGTCAGACTGTGCGCGGCGATGTCTTCGACTTGGGCGCATGATTCCACCTTGGCGAGCAATTGACGCAATTCTTTGGCGCCGGGAAATCCTTTGCAGTAGGCGAGCAAGCGACCGCGCATCGCCATCATCGCGTGGCGTTCGCTGCCATAACGAGAACTGTGAATCGCAAGTCGGCAATGACGCACGATCAGTTCCCAGCGCTCGTCATGCGTGATCGGCGCGATCTGTTTTTCGCCGGCGAGCCGTTGTTTCGCTTCGCGGAAAATCCACGGATGTTGCATCGCGGCACGACCAATCATCACGCCGGAAACAGCGGTGGAATTTTTGCGCTGCAATACGTCATCACCACTGTGAATATCGCCATTGCCGATGACCGGAATCTTTACCGTGCGCGCGCAGGCATCGATCACATCCCAATTGGCAAGCCCCGAGTAACTCTGTGCCCTCGTACGACCATGGATCGCTATGGCTTGCACGCCGCAATCTTCGAGAATGTGACAAACTTCGGGTGCATTGATGCTTTCTTGGTCCCAGCCGATGCGGATTTTCGCGGTGACTGGCACACCCGTGCCTGCCAATGCCTTGACCACTCCCGATGCCACCGAGGCGAGAACGGGGCAGTCTTTGAGCAATGAAGAGCCGCCATTTTTCGAGACGACTTTGTTCACGGGACAACCGAAATTGATGTCGATGAAATCGGGCTGTTTCCAATCGATGATTTTGTTAGCCGCCTCGCCCATGCGCGGGCCATCAGCGCCAAACAACTGAATGCCCACAGGCCGTTGTTCCTCAGAAAAGTCCGTGTATTTCCGCGTATATTCATCGCGCTGCATGATGCCCTCGGCGGATACGAATTCAGTCACCATCACATCGGCACCCAGTTCTTTGCAAAGTTGTCGAAACACCACGTCCGTCACCCCTGCCATCGGCGCAAGATAAAGCGGAAATTGATGATGTTCGAACCAAGGCAGCACAGGCGCAGTCTATCATGCCCCACCGAACTGGCAAGCAAGGTTCACGGGAAACTGGTTGATCAAACGCTGAGTTCGCAAAGTCAGAAAGTTTTGGATCGAGATTGTGGTTTTGCTTTTGTCTTGATGCTCTGGTGGAGGGCGGTATGTTTGCAGAAATATGAAACGTTTTTTCCTCGCGGTTCTCGCAAGTCACTCGATCGCCATGGCCAAGCCTTGCACCGATGCTGCTTCATTAGTAACTGCGGTCAACGAGGGCGCGGAAGGCACGCGCATCGAGCTCGCAGCCGGCACTTTTACCTTGCGCGAACCACTGGTGTTGAAAGCGGGTATGCAATTGATCGGAAAAGGCATGGGAAAAACTGTCATCACGGCTGTGCCCGAGTGGCGCGGCAATCCGAAAAGCCTGCCCGACCCAGAAACCGACTTCCGGAAATTCGATCGCAGCGCCTACCTCATTCACCTCGCCGATAAGGCAGCGGAAATCAGCATTTCGCAATTAAGCCTCACAGGGCCGCAGGTTCACGGTGCGATCTTTGGCTGGGAGAACGCAGAGTTCACCCTGAGCTTTGTGGAAATCAGCGACTTCCAGTATAGCGGCCTGCGCACCTACATCACCAGCAAATCGAAGATCCACGACTGTGTGTTTCGCGATGCTGGCCAGCGCTGGGAAAATGGCGCACCAGGTGTGAAAGGAGGCATCACGGGAGGTGGCATTTTTGCGATTTGGATCTCCGATACCGAAATTTGCCACAATCGATTTCTTCACACCAAGACCGCACCAAACGAGCACTATTATGGCATCAAAGGACGAGAAGGCCGACGGCTCAAAATCCATCACAACACCATCGAGACCAATTTCTCTATCGAGTTTCCTTTCGAAAACGACGAAGATGTGGATATCTCCCACAACGTCCTGCATGGCACGGTTTCGATTCCCAAACATGCGGGTGGTCCCGTGCCGAAAAGTGGTCGCACCTTTCACATTCATCACAATTTATTTCGCGACAGCTACTCAATCGAGTTTGTGCGCAATGGTGTCGAGATCGATCACAACTTGTTCGACTTCGATCCTCAAAAAGATCACGGCAATCTGATCTCAGGATTTGGCCAAGCCGCCGCTGCGGGTCCTGCATCGTTTCACAACAACCTCATCAACAATCCTGGTCGTGGTGTGATCTGGATCAACGAACCCTATAGCCATCTAACCGTGCGCAACAATCACATCATCGTTCGTCCGACCGTAAATCAGCGCAACGAAGGGCTCTTCGGATTTCATGAAAGCTGTGATTTTCCCACCTTTCGCTTCGAGAACAACATCATCGAATGCCTCGACACCACACGCCCGCTCTTTCGCAATGACGCCAGTGGCAAATCAACCGTCAAAGGCAATCGCTGGCAAGGAATCACCGATGAAAATCGCTACCAAAACGGCAAGGCAGATCCGAAAGCCGGACTCGAAGCCCCGCTGCAGTTCACCTGCGGCGTGCATGAGGAAACCAAAGTCGATGGGTGGAAACATTCTAACAAAAGATAACATGTAGCTCATGCGCAGAGGTGCTAGTGTTTTTGCTCTGAATAACGTATTGATCGGAACTTGGAAATCTGCGAGCCTTTAGGAGCATCCCGTTTAACCTGAAAACCAAAGTTGCATTGGACTTATCGCTAATATAACCGCAGATTACTCAGATTTCACGGACCAAGATATGCACGAAACAGTACCGAGTAAAAGGTTTACGTAATCTCTTCAAAATCCGTGAATTCAGCGCAATCTGTGGTTCAATATCGGATTTCGGGTTGAATCCCGCTACCCATTGCTCGGTCTCGCTGTCGAGCGCCTTCAACTGCTCCGTACCTCTAACGGCCAGCTGGTCACCACCCGCTCCTTCCACGACGAAACTCTCCCGCAAGAAGGAGCCAAGAGCGCAACTTTTGCTCCATGTTTGGCCCGCATTTCTGCTCGATGAAAATCATCAAAGACGTACGCCAATACGCCGCCGCTCAGGAACTCTCAGCCTTTCTCACGGAAGTTCGTCTGCTGATTCAGAGCGGCAGGTGCAGTGTCTCTTCCGACATGAGCGCTTAGCAAGTGATGACCAACTTCGAGATCGCTCCCCGCAGCATCACGCGCCTTCGAACAGATGGCCGCAAGACCAACAGGTTTCGAAATTTCCAGGATTCATTTCACCACAAGCCGCACAAGATTTTTCTTCGTCCACCAGCTAAAACCCACGAAGATCCCAGACAAAATCTGCTAGAACAAAGGTGAGGGGATACACGATAAGAATGCCTGAGGGGATCAGAATGAGATCCACTGACGTTGGCAACTTCGGCCGGAAAATCAATGCGGAGATCGGATAGCTACTAAAACCCGCCACTGCAAAGAGGCAGATCTGCCCGATGTAACCGCCATCTGTTGCTAAGTTGGTGATCGCCAACAGAAACAACTGCACGATGAACGTAAAAATACAGGCATCGCGAAGCTTCGGGCAGACTCTTTTTACTTTGGTGCTCATGGGATTTCCTTTCAAGATAGGACTGATGCATACGGCGCATTCTGACTTTTCCACGCATAACGGTCACGCAAATACAAAAGTCCGTGGGCGATTGCCGTTGCGATCATCGGATAGAAAATCAGTTCGCCATAGCCTGAACATTCGTCAAACAATTCATGACTGAACTCGTGGTCAACGGAACCACAATTTTCAACAGTGTAATATGCTCCCAAAGCTGAAAGCAGCGGAAAAAAGACCGGGATCTGTTTGCGATGAAAAATCATCAGAAGTAGCGAGCCACTCAACAAGATCAGGAAGATCGGCCCGATGAGTTGATCACTGAACAATTTGATTATCAAAACGTAGCGGTCTGCTATGTCACTCGTATTCACATAAGAAAAAATCGCAATGATTGGGACAACGAAACAAATCAAGGCTTCGTATAACCCGATGCGGCACAAGGCCATTTGCCAGGGTCGCGGATGTTCGATGAGATGGGGGATGAAGATTTTCACCATGCGGATCAACCATGTGAGGCAGATCTTTCCTCCAAGTTTCAGGTATCGCCCGTTTGCGCGTGCCATGCGATAGATGACAAAACCTACCATCACGATAACCATGCATTGCAAGGTAACGCGTAGGGTGATTTCTTGCTCTTCCGTCATGCGATTGGGTTAGCTTGATTCAAGCAAAAATCGTCAGAGTTGTCGAGTTCGATCGATCCCGCAAAAAGGAATTAGCAAAAATTGGCGTTTGTGATTTCTGGGGTTCTGTGCACAGTAGGGGCAGCGCATGAGTGATGACGGGAAGTTGGATGACCATCAGGTGGAGCAGAAGGGGATGTTCCGCAAGGACCTCGCCGTTCTAACGAAGGTCCGTCTCAACACGTTTGTGTTGGTGACAACGTTTTTCGGTTATTTTTTGGGATCGCGCGCGCATGGCTGGGATTGGATGTTGCTGGTGCATACGATTGTGGGCACGGCGGCGGCGGCTTTTGGCTCGGCGGCCTTCAATCAGCTGATGGAGATTGATTTGGATGCGAAAATGGCGCGCACGGCGAATCGTCCGCTACCCGCCAAGCGCAT
>CANHKJ010000109.1 GCA_947460915.1 Verrucomicrobiia bacterium | reverse complement strand
GGCGGCATGGGCTTTGGCGCGCTGAATGAAGTGATTGAGTTCATTGCCGTGCTCACCATCCCCAACACCAACGTCGGCGGCTATGTTAACACAGGCTTTGATCTCGTCTCCAACCTCGTGGGTTGCGTAATCGCCGCTGCACTCATCCGCAGGAAAATTCTCGTCTAACACAAAATGTCATGGTTTTTCTCGTCCCAAGCCCAATGACAACAGACCAGTAGCAAAGAGGAAAATGCTTGATGCCGCCAAGCACCAGACCAGGCCGCCCGTAGTTCCGGAAGAAATGCCAATCTGATAGAGCCAGCCCGAGAGGATCGTGCCGATGAGTCGGCCGCAGGCGTTGGCCATGTAGTAGATGCCGACGTTCATCGCCACTTTGTCGTGGTCGGCGTAGGCTAGAATGAGATACGAATGCACCGCGGAATTGAGCGCAAAAATCGCACCAAAGACCAACAGCCCACCGACGACGGCCAGCGTGGGTTGAACGCCATTTCCTAACAAAACGGCAATCGTCAGAGGAATCAATGCCAAGCCAAAGGCGAGCCAAGTCGCGGTTTTGCCATCGGGATTTCCACCGTGTTTTTTCTTCAAAATCATCGGCGCTGCCGCTTGCACGGCGCCGTAGCCAATCACCCACAAGGCCATAAAACCTCCCGTTTGCCAAAATTTCCAGCCGAGAACGGTGGAAAGAAAAACGGGCAAAGCGACCACGAACCAGACATCGCGCGCACCGAACAAGAAAAATCGCGCGATGGAAAGCAGGTTGATGCGTCGATCACGGGAGAGCATCTGCGAGAACTTTGCCTTCTTGTTGGCTTTGCCCAAATCACCGCGCATCAACACAGCTGCCAACACCATGGCCACGCCGACGATCCCCATCAACACCGCCACAGCCTGCGGAAAACTCATCAGTGTGAGCAACAAGGAGCCAAGAAAAAAGCCCACGCCCTTGAGCGCATTTTTGCTGCCCGTGAGCCACGCGACCCAACGATAGAGTTGTCCTTCGCCATCGCCAGCGACCAATTTCACCGCGCTCTTGCTGCTCATTTTCGTGAGATCTTTCGCGATTCCGCTCAGTGCTTGCGAAACCATCACATAAGCAACCGTCAGTAAACTTTGTGGCATCAAGGCCAGCATCGCCAAGGCAAAAATCTGAGTTCCCAGACCAAGAAACAAGGTGCTTTTCAGACCGAAACGCGAGGCCAACCAACCACCGCAGAAATTGGTGATCACGCCAAAGATTTCGTAGAACAAAAACAACGACGCCACTTGCAGGGTAGTGTAACCGAGTTGCGAAAAATAAAACAGCACCAGCGTGCGCGTTGCTCCATCGGCCAGGGTGTCAGCCCAGTATGCCAAAGTCACAATCGCATAATTGCGTCGACCATTGTTTTTTTCTTCTACTACATCCATAGTATCAACTCTTATGTCTGAAAATCTTGAGTCTTTTTAGAACATCGCCGCCACTTTGCGCGTGAGCTCTGCGTAGCGATTCGCGTAGCCCCACTCGTTATCATACCACGATAAAATTTTCACCTGCGTGCCTTGCGTGACCATGGTGGAAAGAGCATCGATGATCGAACTGCGCGGATCATTGACATAATCAACGGATACCAAAGGTCGTTCTTCGTAGCCGAGAATGCCCTGCAAGGAGCCATCAGCCGCCGCTTTCAGTAAGCCATTGACCTCTTCGACGGTGGTGGCACGTGAGAGCTCGAAGGTGCAATCGGTGAGAGAAGCATTGAGCAAAGGCACACGCACTGCCACACCATCGAGTCGGCCTAACAACTCAGGAAAAATCATACCAATCGCCGTGGCCGAACCAGTGGATGTGGGAATCAGCGACATACTCGAAGCCCGTGCACGGCGCAGATCCTTATGCGGCGTATCGAGAATGCTTTGCGTATTGGTCATGTCATGGATCGTGGTGATCATACCATGCTTGATGCCGAGATTTTCATGAATCACTTTGACGATCGGCGCGAGACAATTTGTTGTGCACGATGCCGCTGTGACTACGCGATGTTTTTGCGGATCGTATTCGTGCTCATTGACGCCCATCACGATGTTGACGGCATCGGTTTTGACTGGAGCAGCAACAACGACTTTTTTCACTCCAGCAGCGAAATACGGTGCCAAGGTTTCTGGCGTGCGATGTTTGCCCGTCGCATCCATCACGATGTCTACGCCCAGATCAGCCCATGGCACATCGGCAGGATTTTTGCAGGAGGAATACGAAATATTTTTGCCATCAACTACCATCTGCGCGCCTTCGCCCGAGCATTCGCGATCCCAGCGTCCATGCACGCTATCGAAGTAGAGCAAATGTGCCGCACAAGCTGCATCGCCGCCGATTTCGTTCACGTGGACCAGCTCCACTTCTGGATGCCCCCACAAAGCCCGAGCCGCCAAGCGCCCCATGCGGCCAAAGCCATTGATTGCGATTTTGATTGCCATGGGAGGATTCTAAGAGAAAGGAAAAATGCTGGTCAATGCGGAATCGGATGCAAATGTGACGGATTCGTCACATGGAGAATGCCTATGGAGATGAGATTTGCAATCCCTATTTTCATCGTTCTGGAGCAGCAGTGTGCTGAGGTTGATATAAAGGGATTGAAAATTCCTTCTCCCTATTAGACCCCAGGAAATGGTTCGGCATCGCATTTTTGCGCCCAACGTTCTTCAGCACTTGGCCGCTTGGCTTTGAGTGCAGAAAAATGTGCCTCGACATCGCGAGGGTCGTAAAATCGCACCGGATGAGACACGGGACCGGGGCCAGTCGGAAAATCAATTTCCGCCAGCAATCGCAGCTTGGATTCTCTCGATAGCGTGCTGTCCTCCATGGCGCATAATCATAGCGTGGATGTGTGGTGCGTCAAGCGAGAGTCTATGCGCTTTGAAAAGCGCTATAATATCAGACCAATCTTTTTCGGCTTCAGTCCGATGTTGTTGTTTTGCCGCATGCAACTTGAGTGCGATCATAGCTTCCACGCTTGGCACGGCAATCGGTTCGGTAGGGGTTTTGGTGAGCTCTAGGGCATCGAAAACATCCTCATCTACTAACATGAGATCAATCGGCGGCAGGGGGAAATCCGATGGAGCCTCATATTGATGGAAATTTACAGACTCTGAAAACTTGCCATAACGCAACCCCGCAAGTGCTATGCTCCATTCTTGAGCAGAGGAGCGAGGTATGATGAGATCCAAATCAAAGGTTGCCCTTGCATGCCCCAATGCTGTAACGGCATGTCCCCCAATCATAAGCCCGCGTAGATTTTTCTCACGCATCAGATCGGCAACTGTGTTCAACAAGCTTTTCACATGCACACCATGGCAAATATATGAAAAAATGCCAGCAGGGATATTCTCATTGTTCCGATAACTGCGCCAAAGCAGTCACTCCCACGGGTTCTTCGATTTGCCAATGCAACAGAGTACAATGCTTGGCGTGGGTGTTGACCACTTCGTCGATGTAGCGGTGCTCAGTTAGCTCGCGTTGATGCAACAAGGGATCGTGTGTGCCGCTGTTCGCGAGACTTTGGTTGATCACCCAGGCATACGGTTCGATGTGGGCGCGTCTTAGGTCTTCTTGCAGCGCAGCGGCTTCGTGCACGGGTGTGGCTTCGGGCAGGGATACGAGAAAAACATGGGTGTATTCCGGATCGCGCAATCGCTCTAACAAATGCAATACTTCTTCGGGTTGTGAGCTACCGCTCTGGCGTTCGAGCTCGCGTTGATAGGCTTCGCTTGCATCTAACAAAAGTAAGGTGTGGCCCGTAGGCGCGGTATCGAGCACCACAAATCGATCACTGCCTTTTCCGACCTCGCGGGCAAAGGCGCGGAACACGGCAATTTCTTCGGTGCAGGGAGAGCGAAGATCTTCTTCTAACAAATCGCGCGCTGCCTCATCCATCTGCGGTCCTTGTTGGGCGATCACTTCTTGTTGATAGGCTGCGGTTTCTGCGGCGGGATCAATCTTGCTGATGCTGAGTCCGGGCAATTGACCATCGAGCGTCTGCGCAATGTGCGCAGCGGGATCGGTTGTGCTGAGATGCACGGCATGACCGCGTTGCGAAAGCCACACGGCAATCGCGGCGGCAACGGTGGTTTTCCCAACGCCTCCCTTACCCATGGTCATGATTACGCCTTTGCCATTTTTCTCAATGCCTTCGAGCAATGTGGCAAGTGAGGGCATGTCAGGCATCGACCACTCGATATCGGACTCGGCGATTTCACCTAAAGCATTTTCACCCTCTAACAAAACGCGTAGCCCTGCGATGCCAAGAATATTGATCGAGCGCAGCGGTAGAGAAAAGGTCGGCAGGCTTTGCAAAAATGCCTGTGCTTTTTCCATCGCAGCTTGCCCGCGTTGTTGCATGGTTTGTGCGATGCGATCCTCGGCAAGTTCGGTATGGAAGATGCCGTTGATGACAAGTTGTTGATTCGTTACCCCCAACGTTCTCAGCTCATGCGAGCTACGCTCTGCCTCGCGCAAAGCAGAGAGTTGTGGGCGACTGACCAAGACTAAGGTCGTGCGTGTGGCATCGCACAGCGTGGCAACGGTCGCTTCATAGAGCGCGCGTTGTTTTTCCAATCCTGCCAATGGTCCCAGGCATGATGTGCCACTGGTGTTGTCATCGAGAAAGGAGTCCCACGCTTTTGCCAGACTCATCAAGCGCAAGGTATGGCCGGTGGGTGCGGTATCGAACACCACGTGATCATACGCAGCCGCCGCTTGAGGATCACCGATCAATCCGGAAAATTCATCGAACGCCGCGATCTCCACCGTGCACGATCCGGAAAGCTGTTCTTCCATGCTGCGCAATGCCGAATCCGGCAACACCCCGCGCAAGGGTTCAATGAGTTTTTCCCGATATGCAGCAGCGGCCGCTACTGGATCGATATTCATCGCGTCTAAGCCAATCACACCCGGTACGGCCGAGGGTTGATTGCTGAGCCGAGTCTCTAAGACTTCGTCCAAGTTCGATGCTGGATCGGTGCTGACTAACAACACGCGTTTTCCCGCTTGTGCCAAACGCAGAGCCGTAGCGCAAGAGATCGACGTTTTTCCGACACCACCTTTGCCGGTAAAAAAAAGATAACGTGTCGAGTCTGTGTTTGGTTGATAGATCTGCAGATTCATGACGACACCTCCTGGCTGCTGGCGTCTTTACCAGCAGCAGCGCGCACCCATTCGCGGCGTTCTTCTTGGGTGGGATAGCGTCCTTTTAGGACCAACGCACCATCCCAAAACATCGCCGGTAACGCCTCGACGCCTTCTTGCTGGAGTAGGGTTTTCACCGCCTGATTTTTGGCAAACGCCATCGGCTGTTGGCTGAGGTTGTAACGTTCCACCTTGATACCTCGATTTCCCATCTGCACCAGTATCGCGGCAAAATTGATCAGATCAGGGTTGATGTCGGTACCACAAATGCCTGTAGAACAGCACATGGCGGGGTCGTATACTTGAATCGATTTCATAAAAAATTAGCGGGGAAATACTCGTCGGTCGGAGATATGAAAATAATATAGCATCGATTCCGTTGAATGCCGAAAGAACTTCACTTCATTTCGCTAACGCGTCGAAAATGAGAACAGTTCACTGCGAGCAATAAGAAAGGATACCTGTTTCAGCTAATGCTCTTCGTCAATTAAACATCCAGAAACCGTTGCGATCGAACATATGCTGGAGCAGTAAACTCTGATCATGACCTCACGAATCTTTCTCAGCACTCTTGTCCCAGAAGGCGACGAAGAAAATCACCGCAATCACGGCGGCCATGCCTGCGGGGAAAAGCCAATATTGCTTCCACAACTGAGCGCTCTGAGAGATAAAGCTGGCGTCCACGCTCTCGGGCATATTAACGGAAAACATGCGACCCATTTGCTGGAAGAAGCTAAGTTTTTCTTCGGCTTTTGCAGCCGTGATCGCAGAACCGAGTGCTGTAGAGGACTCGGCAACAGGCGCAAATTTCGCAGCAGCGACCTTGAAGCCCACAAACATTCCCACGCCTTGTGTGAAAAACACCAGCATACTCTGGGTTTGTCCGCGCAGGGCCGGAGGTGCCACTCGATCCGCATACATGAAGCCCGTGACAAAGAAAAAATCATAGCAAATGCCGTGCAAGGCAATGCCAGCAAACAACATCCACACAGCTTGCTCCGTCGCACCGTAAGCAAAGAGCACATAGCGCAACACCCAGGCCAGCATGCCGACTAAGATCATCCACTTTACTCCGAGCTTGCGGAAGAAAAACGGCACCAGCAGCATGAAGAAAATTTCCGAAATCTGACCAATCGACATCGCCGAAGCCGCTTGTTCAAATCCCGCATTCGCGAGGAACCCCGAGGTGTTGGAATAGTAGTACGCCAGTGGGATGCAGATCAAGGTCGAGCAGGCGATGAACACGAAAAACATTGGCCTTGCGAGCAAACGAAAGGCATCGACCATGAACAACGAGCGCAGGTCCAAAGCCTTACCACAGAGAGGCGGTGGAGTATTTGGCAACGCAAAGCAGAACAATCCCAACAGCACCGAGGTCACACCGGCCATCACAAAAAGATTCAGGCTATCCGACCAAGCCAAGGCCCCAGCAACCCAGCCCGCAGCAATCCAGCCAATCGTTCCCCAGACCCGAGTTTTTGGGAAAACCTCGCGCGGCAAATGAGTGAATGCGATCGTATTGCCCAGTCCCAAGGTCGGCATGAAGCACAGCATGTGTCCTGTAAAAAGCATCCACACCAGAGTCCCATTGCCCTGCGCAATGGCAGTCGGCACCGCCAACATTAAAGCACCACCTAACAGAAAAAGAACAGCCATCACGCGCTCCGATGAGAAAAATCGATCTGCGACTAAGCCCAGAAACAATGGCGCGACAATCGCCGCAATCGGTGCTGTGCCATACGAGTCACCAATGATCGATGCCAAACCATGTTTGCCCAAAATCAAAAACAAGGTCACAAACCATGAGCCCCACACAAAAAACTGTAGGAACATCATCAGGGAAATGCGCAAATACATCGATCGAACGTTGTGCTGATTCATGTGCTATTCTCTAGGACAATTTTTTCTACTCGGCAATACCCGAATGAAGTGATGAGAAAAAAATCCCTGAATCGACTCGAATTCCATTGCCAAGCCACGCACCTTCCCTTCTCAATCTCCTGCGTGAGCCTTACGACCAAAGATTTCGACTACCACTTGCCCGAGGAACTCATCGCATCGCGCCCGCTCGACGACCGCGCGGCCTCGCGCATGATGGTGATTCATCGCGCCACAGGACTCATCGAGCATAAAATGTTTCGCGACTTTCCCAGCTATGTGCAAGACGGCGATCAACTCGTATTAAACGACACCAAGGTCATTCCAGCACGCTTGTTTTCCATTGATGGCAAAAGTGAAATCCTCTGCCTCGATCGCCCCTCGCCCTCACTCTGGCGCTGTCTCGTCAAACCCGGGAAAAAAATGCGCGTTGGAGCCACCGTTCAAGTGGCCGATGCCATCGGCTCAGTCATCGAGGTATTTGAAAATGGCGACCGCTTGATCGAATGGGATCGTGAAATCGACCTCAACGAACACGGCCACCTCGCCCTGCCGCACTACATGAATCGCGAGGACGAACTCAGTGACCGCGATCGCTACCAAACGGTCTATGCACGCGAGGAAGGAGCCATCGCCGCGCCTACCGCAGGCCTGCATTTTACTCCTGAAATTCTTCAATCGCTCCCGCACACCTTTCTCACCCTCCACGTCGGAGTCGGCACCTTTCGACCGGTCAAAGCCGAGCGCCCCGAGGACCACGAGATGCATTCCGAAAACTACGCGATCAGTGCCGATGCTGCCCGCTCCATCAATGATGCGAGCCGAGTGATCGCCATTGGCACCACCGTCACCCGTGTGTTAGAGCACCTCGCCCAAAGCGCAACCGATGGCCTACGCATTCCGGCAGAATCCCAGAGCGGGAGCACGAACATTTTTCTCTATCCACCTTACCAACTTCGCGTCATTGGTGCCCTACTAACCAATTTCCACCTTCCCCAAAGCACTCTCCTCATGCTCGTTAGTGCCTTTGCTGGCCGAGAGATCATGCTTGAGGCCTACCGTCAGGCAGTGGAAGAAAAATACCGCTTCTACAGCTACGGGGATTGTATGTTGATTTTGTAAAAAGGAAGGACTAACATTTCCCAACCTACCCCAAGCACAAAGCAATCTGCTCACCGGGGCCGTGAACACCTTCGATGAGAATGCCTTCGACGTCAGCTGTTTTGGAGGGACCGGTGCACCATGTGGTGTTCGGTGCGGTGCCGAGTTTTTCAATCGCATCGGTAATGGTGCGATAGATGGAACTGGACTCGGCAACAGCGACATGAACCCAGGGCGAGAGTGCGGCGAGGCGATCCGAGGTAAGAAAATCATCGAGAATCACTGAGCCCGATTCCGCGATCAATCCGCTCGCACGGGTGATGCCGAATTGGTAGCAATCGTATTGCGTGCGATCATAGACATCCTCCACGGTCAATCCCGCGCCAAGCAGGGCCTCGCCAACGCTTGCCATCAACGCAGGATCGCAATACCCGCAGGTGTGGCCGGATTTTTGCAAAAAATCAATCAGCTCGGCGAGGCTACGCATCGGCTTGCCATTCACTCCGCGAAAATTCCGCGCAAAAATTTCCCAAAGATCAGACCCTTCCAGCTTAGGAAGTGAATGCAATTGCTCTACCTCATAGGCTGGATACTCTGCCTTCTGAGGCACAGCGGTAAGTGCTTGCTGGACTTTGGCCAAAATATTCTCGCGCGACATGCGATAGCCGTATCACAGGTCCGACCAACTGACAAGACACATGCACGGCATAACGCAGCCCCGAAAAACCCCTACCTTCTCTCAAGCCTCGCTATCAATAAAAACAAAAAAACGAACGCAGTTTGTGCTTTCGCTTCCTTCTGAAATCCTATTTCTTATCCCTAATCCTCAACAACCCATGTCAAAAAAACATCCATCTCTGAAGCGCTACTCCCTTTTCCCTCTGCTTGGCATTTTCCTGACGACAATCACTTTCTGTGCATCTGCTAAGCCCGACACATCGGCCAATCGCAATGCCGAGCAACTCAAAGAACTGGAACATGTGGTGTATAAAAAAGTCGGCGATCGGGAATTGCTGGCATTCATGATCAAACCCAAAGGTTGGAAAGCAACTGATCGCCGACCTGCCATCGTGTTGTTTCACGGTGGCGGCTGGGTCAGCGGTACCCCGGCTGTGCTGATTGCCCAAGCGCG
>CANHKJ010000108.1 GCA_947460915.1 Verrucomicrobiia bacterium | reverse complement strand
TGATCTCATGGGACAGCATCAGCGCGTAAAATCAAAATAAACCCGAACCCGAAGAAAAAAATCGCAATCGCCATTCCTCTAAAACGAAACCCTAGCCTTGGCAGTTCAAAGCTTGCGCAGCTTCGTTCTCAGGCTATGGGATGGCTGTGAAAGAAAATATGATTTTATGGGTGCCGTTTTGTTTGTCTTCATCTAGACAGAATACATAAGGCGTGCCATCCATGGGCATGTCAATATTTTTTGATTCTATGTGATAGATATCTTGCGTTTCTCCTACTTTAAACAACATGAAATACGTAGGTTTTTGGGGATCTTTATAGCATTTTCCTTTGTCATCTTTAATAGCATAGTCAAACAATCCGCTAGAATGTGTGATGTTGAGTTGGCCAGGCGAAATTTGCATATATTCTTTATGGGAAACATCAATAGACACGGATGCACCTCTCTGATCTTTGATGGAAAAGTCACCATTAGCATCCGTCTTAAGTGTGAAGTTGTTCGTAGAGGGTAGGAAATGGCGGTTATTAACACTTACTTTCACTTGGGCATCCGGTATGGGCTTATTATATTGGTCAACCACTTTTCCATAGAATTCTATAGGAGTAAGATATACTTCCGCTATTGTCATCAGAGGATTGCTTGGCTGGGTGGCGTGAGGTAGAGTAGGTGCGGATCTATCAGATATAGTCGACGTAGCAGCTTGTGCAATATGAAGATCAAATTTTTTTAGACCGTACTTTATCAAGCATAGTATTGCGGCAGATAGAATCAGGACCGTGATTATCAGTTTTTGTTTCTTGGTTTTCATTTTTAGTAATGGTTGATTTGTAAGGCCACGCGTGGCAACGCGACGCTTCAAAAAATAGCATCATTAGAAAAATACCCGTTTCCAAGAACCAGCTCCAGTCATGCTATAGAGATATTTCAGGGAGTTGCTGAGCGAAAGAGCTACCTTGCCGTGTGATGACGTAAATCGGATCTCCGTTGTTATTATGATCAACGCGACGAAGAAAGCTCATTTTTTCTAATGATTGTATGTCGGCTAGGATAAAACGCTTGTCTCGGAAAGCAACAGCTTTGAAGTCATAAATACACTGGTGGAAGGCATTAGAATAAATCATTCGTTGCGCTTCTAACTGATCAAAAATCTTGATAATTTCTGTGGCTTGCTCCGATAGCTCGTTAGTATCGGCACCAAGAGTTCTGCTGATTTGGGAAAGAGAATCGATTTTATCAGCCACGGCTGAGATACTGCAAACGATGGTATCCAATTTGGTGCTGATGACAGAGAGATCCTGTTGGAGCAAAGTAGCAAGGTCACGTTGCAGTTCCTGCGAGTTGGAGATACGCTCGCTAAGCTCATTGAAATTGTGCTGCAAAAGCCAAGACATGAAATCCTGATAGCGGTCGGTGGCTTGGGAGGATCTTTCCTGCTTCCAATTGCAGATGAGTCCGACGATGGTTGTGAAAAGGGCACTGGCTTCGATGGGGGACATCATTTATCAGATTATATTATTTTTCTTCTGGATTTAGTCCAAACAACAGTTGAGCGGGCTCATGAGCGAATAGACTAACCATGTGAGCGAATGTGCCCAGTTTAGTACCTGCACTCACTTTGCCAGAGGGTTGAAAATCAATGCGCTGTTTAAATTGCGGGGAGAAACACTCCATGTAGCGCTTTTTCAATTCTTCTCCCTTGGTATCAGATTTGTATAGTTCAGGATCGAATACGCAGATCTTGTTCAAATGAAGATTGGGGCCAAGCGCAGCTTTCAGAAAATATTGCATGTAGGTGTCGGTGGTCGGCAAGCTGTATCCACAGACAATGAGATTTTTGCAATTTCTCAGCTCATTCAAGGCCGACTTCCAGATGGGCGAGGCGAAGGTCGAATCAGCTTTGTTAAAAACTGGTGGTATGATTTTTGCATTTTCAACTGCTTTAACCATGGACCATTCTTCCTCGTTTTTACGATGTGGAAAATTAAGCGAGCCATGTAGTTTCAATATTTTGATTTTGGCAATGTTCTTCGATTCTGCCTCTCCGACATTCTTATCCTGTTCTAGAATAAATCCCATTTTTTGCTCAGAAGGCATCCCCTCCCATCGTGCTTGTTTGAGTAAAAAAACGGGAGATTCGCAAGCCTCGCTTTGAAAATCAAGTTGGAAACCGTCAAAGCGCGTCTTCCTCCAAAAATCGAAATCTTTGTGACCGACAATTGCCTGAGCTAGGGATCTTTCCAAGACTAAATCATAGTTGAAAGATAAAATTGTAGGAATGTTCTCCATGCCCGCTGAGTGATGCCAAATAAGATTTTTCCAGAAATTACAATACACCTGTTTTTTACTTTCCTGGATTGTATTGAATTTCCCATCATGCATGACATTGCAAGTCAACTCAATCATTGTAGCAATTGCTTTTGAGAAAATCTCTAAATCTCTTTTACCCTTGCTATTTCCTATCTGCGATTCGAAGACCAAAACGGATAAAATCTGTTCTAGATTGAACTGATCGATTGCTACTCGGGCATGATAGTTTTCAATCTTATTTCGAATTTCCAATGCTTTTTTTAAGATCGATTGTTCTTCTGATTTAAGCACACCGCGAGGACCACGCCCTGTCGCAGATATCTCGATCATTTTGTCTATGAAATTTCCAAGCAAGGGAATGCCAGCGTCGTAACTAGCACCAGCGCCAAGGATGATTACGTTGTCGCTCATAGGATTAGATGTTCAATGCTGGCAAGATTGCCACGATCTTGTTGGTTTCTTCGCTTACGGTGATGACTCTTTGGAGGAGTTCTAGGGGGTATTGGGGGTTGTTCATGGTTTCGGTGGCGTAGAGGTTGGCGTCGTTGGTGATGCCGCTGTCTTTGTCGGTGCTGATGCATTGGCGCTCGATGACCCACTCGATGGCGGGTTTGCCGTTGACTACGTAGTCGTAGGCTCCCAGGGGGATGTTGCTGACGGTTATGGATTCGTTGTAGATTACCGTGGTTTTGTCGTTGATGCTTTTGCCGGTGGCGGGGTCTTTGGTTTTGGCAAATTTCATCTTGGTGACGCGGTAGCGTTTCTCGGGCGGTAAGGCTTGGGCCGAGGGGGTGATTGCTACTTTTACGGCGGGATGGCAGGCTACGGTCTCGTAGTTGAGATGCCAATGGGCGAGCTGGCGGCCTGCGGACTCAAAGGCGCGGAAATCGGCGTAGGTCTTGACGGCGGGGATGCGCGGCAGTTCTTTGCTGAGGTTGTCGGCGTAGCGGCTGCGGTAGTCGGGCGAATGCAGCAGGCCGTAAATGTAGTAGAAGAGGTCTTCTTTGGTGATGCTGCTTCCTTCGCCTGATGCGGGATAGGCGTTTTGGAAATGCTGCAAGCCTGCATCTTTGATGGCGTCGCGGCGGTTGTATGCTCCGGCGCTTGCCGTGTTCGTGGTGGTGAAGAGTTCATCTGTGCTCTGACTCTCCTCTTCCATCTCCTCATAAACGTAGAGGGGGAAGCATTGCGCACCTCCATCAGGCTGAAGGCAAACTATACTGTCAATCATCACAGCGAACTGGCCATCACCACGCCAGTTACCCTTGATCATAATTGCACGATTTTCAACTGCCGAGTTGGGGAAGATACGCGGCATTTGCAATACCATTTCGTTGAGCCGCCTATTGAAATACAGCCATTGCTTGTAGAATGGGCGGTAAAGGCTGCTCACGAGGCATTTCGAATCAAACTCAAAGCGATTGTCTTTGGCTAGCTCCTGTTTCAAAGCTCGCGACCAACTGATCCGAACTGGATCAGTATTGATAAAATTGTCCACAACTAGCTCACGCGCCTTCTTGTCCAAGCCCGCATTGGCTTGATTAAAGCGCTCAACCTCGCTGTTATAAAAGGTAATCATCCGCGTCATGTTCGCGGCAACAGCGGTTTTGGATGGATTGTAACACCATGCATCACGATTCGTTACCACGCCAAGTGAGAAATTTTCAAATATCTTGGCTGCATCCCCCTTTTTGTCACCAATCACAATAAAGTCGCTGAAACTATTGTCGCGCTGCTTCAACCAGTCTCCATGAGCGTCGGGTGTGATTGAAGTCCAGCCACTCGCAGAGTTGATTCCTGCAACGCTGGCATAGTCGCTAATCTTCTTGAGCTTGTCATCGGTGCTCAAGTAGTCGCCGATGTCGTGAAAATAAATCTGGCCGTGCTGTTTGGCGCTGGGATTTTTAACCAACAATGAAATGGCAATAGGAGCGCGGCTTCCTTGGCCAAAGACATTATCCTTCTCTTTGCGGCGTTGCTCACCTGATGTCCGTGCATTACCTCGTAGATGAAACACATAGATACTTGAGAATTCTTGCGCTAAACATTGGCGGAGTCCGTCTGATGACGTGGTCTCCAAAAAGCCAGCATTAGTTACAAAACCTATCACCCCATTGTCTCCGATGCGGTCGGACGCCCACCGAATTGCTCGGACATAACTGTCGTATTGTCCTCGGGAAAGAGCTGCTTGTGAACGAGCTACGTAAGTTTCGGTAATCCGTGCGTCCAACCCAGGATATCCAACATTTTGATTATTGTCGTTTTGACTACCTTGCCCGATCGAATACGGCGGGTTTCCCATGATGACGCGGATGTCGAGGGCTTTTTGGCGTTTGCGGCGGGCGGAGTTATCTTCCATCAGGTCGCTGATGAGGTCGCCTTTTTCATACATTTGGAAGGTGTCGGTGAGGCAGATACCTTCGAAAGGCAAGTAAGTGTTTAGTGAGCAGTGATCAGTGCGCAGTAAAGAGTGATAGACAGCCTCGATGTTGATGGCGGCGATGTAGTAGGCTAAGAGAACGATTTCGTTGGCGTGGATTTCGTGTTTGTATTTGTGCTCGAGTTCTTCGGGTTTGATCAGGCCGCTCTGGAGCAGGCGGGTGATGAAGGTTCCCGTTCCAGTAAAGGGATCGATGATGTGGACGCCTTTGCTGCCGAGGCTTTGGCCGAATTCTTGCTGGAGCAGGTCATTGACGCTGTGGATGATGAAATCGACAACTTCCACGGGAGTATAAACGATGCCGAGGCGCTCGGTCATGCGCGGGAAGGCATTGCGGAAAAATTTATCGTAGAGCTCGACGACGATTTTTTGTTTGGCGGTGACATCGTTGATGCTGGCGGCGCGCATTTTCACGCTGGCGTAGAATTTCTCTAGGGTATCGGCTTCTTTCTCTAGGCGATGTTCTTGGAGGACATCGAGGACTTTTTGCATCGCCTGAGAGACGGGATTTTGGCTGGCGAAGCTGTAGTCCTCGAAGAGGGCATCGAATACGGGCTTGGTGATGAGGTGCTGGGCTAGCATCTCGATGACTTCGGCATCGGTGATGGAGTCATTGAGGTCATCGCGGAGTTCTGCGGCGAAGGAGCTGAAGGCGTGGCATTCCTTGGTGTTTTCTGGATTGCTGACGATCTGGGTGATGCGGGATATGTGGGTGTTCGCGATCTTGGCGATGTCATTGGCCCATTCTTCCCAGTGATTGGGATTGCCACATTTCTTGACGACGCGGGCGTAAAGGGCACGCTCTAGCTCGCCGACCTGAAACTGGAGCTGTGCTTGCACGGCGGTGAAGGCAGGAACGGGTGTGCCGATGGTGTTGCCACCGGCAGCATCTGCGCCCTTGCGCTCGCTGGGGCTGGTGGAGGCAGATTTTTTCTGCACTTTATCGGTGATGGAGACGACTTCCATCTTGCGGTGATCATGGCCGATGAGATCGAGCTTATTGACGAAGGCATCGAAGCGGTCATCGTGTGAGCGCAGGGCCTGGAGCACTTCCCAGACGACTTTGTAAACCTTGTTGTCATTGAGTGCCTCATGGGCCTCCATGCCTGCGGGGATGACGACGGGAAGGATCACGTAGCCGCGTTTTTTGCCTGGGGCATTGCGCATGACGCGGCCTACGGACTGGACGACATCGATGGGTGAGCTGCGCGGCGTAAGGAATAGCACGGCATCGAGCGCGGGGACATCGACGCCCTCGGAGAGGCAGCGGACATTGGAAAGGATGCGGCAGGTATCGAGCGCAGGCTCGGCCTTGAGCCAAGAGAGCTTGCTTTCCTTTTCCCCTGCATTCATGGAGCCATCGACGTGCTTGGCCTCGCAGCGGAGGGTGAGATCTGCGCCTTCTTGCTTGAGGTATTCATCGACGACGACCTGAAACATTTCCGAGATCTGCTTCGAGGAAACCTTGTGGACCTTGGCGGCCTTTTGGCGCTCGATAACTTGGCAGAAGGCGACGGCGCGGCGCATGGGCTGCGGATCAAAGGCGAGGTCCTCGGCGAGGCCTTGCTTGGAGAGCGCCTTCCAGCAGCCGATGATGCGGGCAGCGTCATCGACCTTGAGTTGATTGTTATCGTCCTTGAGGAGTTCCTGCATGCGGCTGCTGACATGATCCTCGCTGATGGTGAGGACGAGCACTTTGTAGTCGGTAAGGAGCTTGAGCTGAACGGCCTCGGAGAAGGTGATGACGTGGAGTTGCTTGCCAAAGACGGCCTCGTCATCCATGGAGCAGAGGGTGACATTATCGCGCTCGGCGCTGGCCTTGGCGACATCGGCATAGATGCGCGGGGTAGCGGTCATGTAGAGACGCTTGGTGGCGCGGAGGAATGCGGCATCGTGCACGCGGACGAAGGTGGACTCAATCTCGCTCTCGAAGGTGGCTCCGGTGGTGCGGTGGGCTTCATCGCAGATGATCAGATCGAAGTCGGGCAGGCTGTAAAGCTGCTGGGCGCGGGAGACGACTTCGAGGGAATGGTAGGTGGAGAAAACGACGCTCATGTGATGGGCATCGTGGCGTTTCTGCATCTCGTGCGCGAGGCGTCGGGCATCTGTAGTGGCGGGATAGCGCAGCTCGTGGGCGAAGGTTTGCACTACGTCCTCGTCTTTATCACGCTTCTTGCCGACCTCGGCATCGGAGCAGACAGCAAAGGAATGGAGCGGAGTGGCGGACTCTTGTGTCCACTCGCTGAGAGTTTGGGATAGGAGGTTCAGGCTGGGGACGAGGAAAAGCACACGCTTGCCACTGCCTGCGAGTTCTTCGGCGATCTTGAGGGAGGTGAAGGTCTTTCCCGTGCCGCAGGCCATGATCAGCTTGCCACGATCGGCGGACTTGAGGCCGAGCTTGACGTTGGTGAGGGCGGATTCTTGGTGGGGACGCAGGGATTTTTTCTGCTTGAGAATGGGCGCGGCGCTGGGCGTGGTGGACTGGAACTTGGCCCAATCGATCTGCGAGTTTTCTAGGTCGAGCAAGTCGATCTTAGTGACGGGCGGCGTCTGGCCGATGAGGGAATTTTCGGCATTCTCCGACCAATCGTTGGTGGTGGTGACGATAATGCGGTGAGTGAAGGGCTTTTGGCCAGAGGCGGTGAAAAAGCTATCGATCTCGGCCTTGCGCACTCGGTGGCCCTCATCGTAGCATTTGCACTGAATGGCGTGAAATTCTTCGGTGCCGTGCGTCTGCGCAACAAGATCGATGCCGGTATCTTTGGCACTGAGTCCGTAGGTAGCACCGTGCTCTTTTGCCCAATCGGCATAGAGCCAGACCTCACGGTAAAGGTCTTGGTAGACGGGTTCGTGACGGAAGTAGGTGCGAATCAGTTCTTCAAAATACGTGCCCTTTTCCCGTTGGGTGCGGGATTCGCGGCGGTAGTGATCGAGGATGGCAAGAAGTGGAGACACGTGATAGCGCATGAGTGACTGTAATTTTGAACAGTTTCTAGCGGAAAGGTTCGCGGATGGGAAGCGGAAAAGTGGGATTTTGGTTTTTTTGAATAAAGTGTGGAGTGATCAGCTTGTCCGCTGGCTCGTCGCGCAGGCACGTCCGCCGAAGTAAAACGTAGGAGGAAGCCTTGGCGAAGGCGGAAGCTTTAGCGAAGGAGGATGGGTCTTGGGTTGATGAAACAAAGGGATTGAAAATCCCTTCTCCTTATTGGGGCTTGGCTTGATGGAACGAAAGGGATGGCAAGTCCCCTCTCCTTTTGGGCGGCGGGCTTTGGGCTTCAGGTGCTAGGCGTTGGCTTGGTAGGGCGCGCGCTACCGTCTTTTTTTCGCGTGGAAAGGCTTTTCCAACGAGAAAGAAAGCTTTTCCAACGAGAAAGAAAGCTTTTCCAACGAGAAAGAAAGCTTTTCCCACGGGAATGAAAGCCTTTCCCACGGGAATGAAAGCCTTTCCCACGGGAATGAAAGCTTTTCCCACGGGAATGAAAGCCTTTCCCACGAGAATGAAAGCCTTTCCAACGGGGATGAAAGCCTATCCGAAGAGAGGTAAAGCGTTTGCGACAAATGGAGGGAAGTGAACCGTGAAGAATGAACAGGCAGGCGCGGGGTGAGAAGAGCCGATGTCGATGCCGGAAGTGCAGCGGGCGTTGAAGATGGGCTTTGAAGCGTCACGTTGCGACGCAGAATCGTGTAGCTGGGGATTGGGCTGTCACGTTGGGACGACCCATTACTCCCTGGACGATGAAACAAAGGATTGAAAATCCCTTCTCCTGATTAGCGGAATGGTGGATACTCGGGCATGACGAAGGCGTTGATGGAGCCGTCTTCGCGCGGGAGTAGCAGGAGGTAGCTGCGGTAGTCAGCTTTACCAGGCCAGCGGGTGTCGTAGAAGGGTTCCCAGGCTTGGCCGTTTTGCTTGGCGAGGGTGACTTGTGCCATGTCGGCCGCTTGGTCGATGCCGGGCTCGATGAGTTCACTTTTTCCTGACAAAATCTTGGCCGCTTTCCCCCCAAATACTCCGGCCACAGTGTGCGGCGTGAAGTTCTGGATGAGGACTTTGCCTTTGCCGAATTGTTGCTCTGCGGCATCGAGCACGATCACTCGGTACGGAGCTACTTCAGGCTTGGGCCCTGCGATCAAAATCGCGGTCACGGAATCGGAGGCTGGCAAAGCGAGCTCAGCAAATGGTTTCACAATCAGAGTTTCTTTGATCATCGCCGGTGCTGCATGAAAGGCGCCATTTTTCGGCGGTGGAGTGGGATCGATCGCCACGCCGATGGTCCGAGTTTGAAATCCGAGGCGATCTGACAAAAGCTGAGCACTCACACCCACACGCCAACGTCCGACCCATCCTTGTTCGGTTTTTTCCGCAAGTATCAACTGCGTAGCTTGGGCGACCTCATCGACGCACAGCAAGCGAACGCTGTGCGGAAGTTTTTTCGCAGGAGCAGGAACATCATCCTGCGCACACAGCCGCGTGATCAACAAAAATGCAACTGCGAGATGAAAAAGTAAGCGTTTCATAAAATGGTTCCGTGG
>CANHKJ010000107.1 GCA_947460915.1 Verrucomicrobiia bacterium | reverse complement strand
GGAGTTCCGTCTGCGCCGTCCGATGCCATCATCAATGGTTACAACGTGATTCTGAATAGTGCAGCACCTAGCAGTCCTGATGAACTGCTCATTTCCAATGGCTCACTTACGCTTACGGCAAGCGGGGCATTGTCCATGAGCGCGATGACTATAGGTCGCGATCTAACGAAATCAGTTCGTCTCGTCATGGGTGGATCTGCTATTTCTTTTAGTTACAATGGTTCATCATCCGCAGACGAGTTCGCAGTAGGATCCGCTGGCACGGTGGAAAGCAAACCAGATGTTGGTGGCTGCGAACCACTGGAACTTGGTGCCGCGAAATTGGTTCTCGATCAAGGCTCGGAGTGGATTCTCGATGGTTCCAACTTCACGGGCAGCTTCCCGATTGGCTATCGTTTTGTGTTGGCAAATTTTGGCTCTTTTTCTGGTAGTATCGCAGGGCTGCGCACGCGCAACTTTAACATGCCTACGAACCGACGGCTCGAATTGGTAGCAACTGCCAGCTCGATATACTACGAGGTCATGTCACAGACTGCCGCCACAGGGCCGAACATCATCTTGATCAATGTGGATGATATGGCTGGCGGTCAGCACTTTGGATTTGAGGGCAGGAACTGCCTTACGCCAACGCTCGATACTCTTTCTTACACGGGGCTTCGCTTCACCTTAGCTATGGCCGCTTCTACCGTATGCGGGCCATCTCGCTACTCACTGCTCACGAGTCGTTGGCCGTCACGCAATACCAGCCCCAATTTTACTTCACTTTATCCTTTAGGCACTCTCGGGCGCTTCGGTGTATCCGATACCGACCTTGAACATGACGGACAAAACATCGGTGCATGGCTTAAGCAAGCAGGATACCGCACTGGCTTTGTGGGGAAATCTCATGTCCTAGATGACGAGTTGAAAAACACTTCTACTTGGAGCGCAAAGGGACTTCTCACCTATGGTAAAACCGTAGATCCTGCCACCAATGCTACGGTCAATGGTGCTATGCAACACAACCATCGTGTCGTCTGCCAAATGATGCGTGAACATGGATTCGACTACGTAGATGGCTTTTATCACGCCAATCTTAAAGAGCTTTTTAGCGACAAACTCAACGTCCACAATCAAGAGTGGGTCACTAGCCGTGCCCTACGTTTCATAGATGAAAATCGTGCCGGCAGATTTTTCCTCTACATGGCTCCCACCATCAACCACGGCCCTGTGAATAACAATCTGGATTATACTTTGCGAGCCAACAAAGCTTACACCAGTGCTGGCTACTTGCCTAACGAAGATTACTCGTTCATGCCAACTCGCCAAGCGATTATCAATCAAGTAAACGCTGCGGGCAAAGATTTGATCTCTGCCCGTGAAACTTGGCTCGACTATTCCGTGCAAGCCATCATCAACAAGCTCAATCAGCACGGCGTTCGCAACGATACACTAATTATTTTCACCTCCGACCACGGCGAAAAGACGCTTTACGGGCCACTTGTTTGGGGGAAATCTTCGCTCTACGACCTCGGCATGAAAGTGCCTCTCGTGATGAATTGGCCTAACGGCATCGTCTCGCCTGGTCGCACCTACACAGAGCTAGTCAGTCAGGCTGACATCGTCCCGACTCTTCTTCAGATGGCTGGTTCGTCATCGTTGCCGACAAGACCTATCGATGGAGTGAGCCTAGTTCCCGTGCTGAGTGGTAGCAACGCAGTAGTACGTGACGATGTCTTTTGCGAAATCGGATACGCCCGTGGTGTCCGCACTAAGAACCACAAATACATTGCATTACGCTACACCCCAGGGATCCACGCGCAGATTGCTAGCGGCTACCAATGGCCAGAATATAACGTGAACTCGCAATTGACGGGCGGCACCATCCCACGACCCTATTATGTAAATAACAGCGGTCTCGGAGCAGGTGCGGCTGCTACTAATCCGACGTATACTGATGATGATCAACTCTACAACATGATCACTGATCCCAACGAAGACACCAATCTCTATGGTCAAATTCCAGCCACCGCTTATGCTCTCAAAAAACGACTCGCAAGTTACATCGGCGGCATTTCTGGTAGACCATTTCGACAATTCAGCGATGCATCTAGAGAATTTTCGCCATCACCCACAACAACACCTGCGGCACCGTCTTCTATGCAAATGCAGTTCCTCGGAATTAACTCAGTGAAATTCGATTGGGTAGATGCTGCCAATAATGAGTTGGGATACGTTTTGCGTAAAAAAATCAACGGCGGCAACACGCAAATCATTGCCGAACTACCGCCTGGGTCAACAACTGCAACAGTGGCGCTTGATGCGAATGTGGAAGACATCGTGATCGAGGTGGCGAGTTACAATATCCTAGGCGATAGTGGGATAAACCAAGACATGCTCGCACCTGAATCTTGGCGATACCGAACATTTGCAACCATAGATCCTAGCTTGAGTCTGCCCGTGAGCCAATGGTCACGAGATGCGGACAGCGATGGGGTATCAACATTATGGGAATATGCCTTCGGCACCAACCCGCTACTTAGCGCCTCCGTGCTCCGTCCGTTACAGCGCATGACTTCCGAGGCGGGAAATAATTATCTCGAATACCTCTTACCACGTGATCGCCGCCGTGGATTGCAATTTTTCGGTTCGGTTTCCACGGATTTATCCGCATGGCAAAGTGGTGCGCCTCACTGCATGACAGTGGAAGATGAGCCGACCCATCTTTTATTTCGCAGTGCAACACCAGTCAGTAGTTCCGCCAAGCAGTACATCCGAGCCGAGATGACAGATCCGCCAGGAGGAACTCCGTGAAGAGATCATACTCACATCGTGTTACACAGAATAGAATTCACGTTCTTTATGATAAAACACTGATTAATCGATTCAAAATACTTTATCTACCTTTGATTAAAACCATGAAACCATTGTTTTGCAAACCAAGAGGATTTACGTTAGTCATGACACTCTCCCTGATGATGATTTTATCTTTATTGGTAGTTGCGATGTTGAGTTTGTCTTCGGTATCGATGAGATCTACGGCCAGAGGCGAGGCAATGTCGCTAGCGCGTGCGAATGCGCGATTTGCGCTAATGCTGGCACTTGGTGAACTACAGAAAGAGTTGGGACCAGATCAGCGGATTTCTGCGCCCGGCGGTCAATTGTTGCCGATAGAAGACAAGTCGTCTGGTCAGCAGTGGGTGGCAGTGTATGAAGCATGGCCTGCAGGAAAAGAGCTACGCCCTGATCCGATGTTTCGCCGCTGGCTGATTTCTGGCGATCAAAGCAAGACTCAAAATATTGAAACTGTTAGAGAAGCTGCGCCTGCTGAGGATCTTGTCACACTTGTTGCGGACGATACTGATTCCACAGCAGTGGAGGCTGGTTTAATCAAAACGCCAGCGGGTCGTTGTGCTTGGTGGGTGGGTGACCAAAATATGAAAGCAAAGCTGGGCGGCGCTGTGACACCAGCGAATGAATCGGAGCTTGCCGTCGCGCGCATTCAGTCTTCACCACGCGCAGCTCATGAGATTTTTTTTAACGGTGATGAAATTCCCATCGATTCGTCACTGTTGGATCGATTGCCTACGGGAGCAACCACAGCACTGTTAGGAAAATCGGCGGTGCCGCTCTTTCATCATGCTACAACGACGTCATTGGGTTTACTTACGAACGTTCGCGATGGCGGATTTCGTAAAGATCTGAGCTTTCTTTTGGAAACTCCATTGCCGAGGGCAAACTCGCCAGAGGTGGCGCCCTTATATACTGCGGGATCTACACCAGGAATCAACCTCGGTGAGCTGTGGGTGGATCATAACATCTGGAGTGAGCTTGAGAATTCTAGCAATTCTCTTACGCATGCAGATGGAAATCCCATGCCGTCAGGAACACCTGTCCTCGCTACGGCTGAGCAAAAGAGCGATCCCTTTATCAGTTACAAGCATTTGCCAAGACTTCAGTTGACGCTCTTATACTCACTGATAAGCAAAAGTCGTATCGCAAATTCGCAAAAAGTGTATGATCTTTATCTCGTGGCGGATCCGGTTTTTACGATTTGGAATCCCTTCGATGTCTCTCTGCGTGTTCCACCATCCGCTTTCGCCACATTCAAAAGCTGGGCCATTCCGTATGATTTGAATTTACAGTTCCGCCAAGGTCCTGCTGGGAGTAAGACTTCTTTTAGTCGATCCATCAAAGAATTATCGAATGATCGGTTGTTCTTTTTCTATGGTCAGCTCGGACGCGCACAAAGTTTAATCATGAGGCCCGGCGAGGTACAAGTGATCGCCCAAGGATTCGGCGAAAAAATCAAAAATCCAGGCAAAGGAGTTTGGCAATTTGATGGAAAACTCGGATGGGAATTCGCATCGGGCTATGCCTATCCCATTCCTTATGAAACCAATCCAACACTGATGAATGGCTCTCAGCGGATCGCATATTCGATGACCCCGAACACGAGTAAGAGTGATGCTGGAATGTTTCTTTGGAGTTACAATCTCGGTGAGCTGATTGATGGTTCGGGAAAAACGAACTATGTGGGAAGTTTTAATATCGATCTCCTCTATTCTCGCATGGCTGGTGAATCTGCGATTTCTCCCTCAAGTTTCCCCAAAATTTTCCCTACCTTGCCTTTGGATCTATCGGCTTCTAAGACGATTGCCGAACTAGAGGACAATAAGTGGCCGATTTGCGTTTTCACCTACGGATTAAGAACCGAGGCGGACCCGATGTTTTCTGATAAATCAAATCCAAGCACACGTTTTACTGGTCGTGCAATGTTGCGCGCGAACGAAACATCGGTATCGCAAGATCTATACAATTTGTCATCTGACGTGGTGCGTGTATCACCGATACAAGTCGGGATGCGTCGAGTCAATAGTCTCAACAGTCCCATCATTGAGTGCAATGCCGACGGCTTAGGATACTATGGAGCTGAATACGGCGCCTTTGGTGGTGTTTCTCACGTGATGACACGGTCGATACCACGTTTACCAATTCACTCACTTGGTGCTCTGCAGCACGCTGCTGCGGAGGGAACAAGGTTTGGTCAGCAGCGTGGAGAACGATCCTGGTTTTTGCAACCATCCGTGAGTCACGCGATATCCAATTCGTTTGCGCCATCGTGTTTTGTGCCGTCAGATGTTCGTGGATTCATTGCGAAGAGAGATGCTGCAGATCATTCCTACCTCGCCAACCAAGCGCTCTGGGACTCCTATTTTTATTCATCGATTTCTTCACAGACAACTTCCGTTTATCGTAATGAAAACATTGCCTACCGTGAGAAAAAGCAACGGTTAGAAAAATTCCTCTCACTGGATCAGGAGATTTATCAAGCATTGCCGAATGAGCGTTTCAGAGTATGGTCATCAAATCGTGAAAAACTATTAAATCGTATTTTTCCTTCGAATAAACCCGCGCCGGATGCCGCAGAACAAACTGCCTCTTTTTTGATGGTCGATGGAATGTTCAATGTCAATTCGACATCGGAGTCGGCATGGAGATCCGTTTTATCAGGTCTCAAGCGAAATCCGGTTGCGGTGAAACGCAGTCCCAGTTCAGGCAAGGAAAACGAAATGATTGATTCGGAAAACACTCCTGTGGCAGCGCTACTCTTGCCAGGCGCGGGAGAAATCGATCCGCAAGAATTAACAGATCCTGCTTACAGGGATCAATGGAAGGGGTTTCGTGGGCTCGATGATGAACAAATTGAAGAGTTAGCACGTGCGATGGTGAAGCAAGTTCGCTTGCGTGGACCGTTTTTATCGCTATCAGACTTTGTGAATCGTCGTCCTGGTAAGGATAAAAATTTAGCACTTTCCGGTGCGCTGCAGAGTGCTCTTGATGATGATTCGGTATCGATCAATCGAGCGTTTCGTTCGAATCAACGTGCCTTGTCGCTGAGTGAGGCAGTGGCGCAGGGCTTTCCTTTTCCCGAAGCTGAGGCGGGAGCGAAATCGGTTTGTGCGCCGGGCTATGTGAAACAAGCTGACCTGTTGACGTCGATCGGTCCATGGATTCACGTCAGAGGTGATACTTTTGTGATTCGCGCCTATGGAGAATCGTTAGATTCTTCGGGAAAAAATGTGATAGCGCGAGCTTGGTGTGAGGCCGAAGTTCAGCGAGTGCCGGATTACGTTGACTCCACTGATCTTGCCCACCAAGCACCCGCGACCTCGCCCATCAATCGCGTCTTCGGACGGAGGTTTCACATGTTTTCTTTTCGTTATCTCACACAAAGTGAGGTTTCATGAATGTATCGTTGAATTATGTTTAGTTTTTTAATTACTTTTTTTTATTGGATGTCAAAATCACTTATATTGTCTTCGGTTTTTTTCAGTTTGCATTGCCAAGCGCAAGAGACTATCAGCCCTCGATTGCGCGCCTTGCTACTTGTTCCCGGTGGGCCAGTGGTAAGTTTGCATGCCATCGGTAGCAAAACTGTAGGTGATGCAATTGCGGTCGGTGCGCGTGGTCTTAGCGAATCCTTCACAGCGCCGGGTCGCAATTTCTCGTGGGCAATTTCAGACAAAAAAGAGCAGTCGGGTTATCGCGCTGTCGGCGAAGTTCAATTGCCCGAGCAAGGCGACGATTTTATCATTTTGTTAGAACCAGTAAACAAGATTTTCAAATCTCATGCCATTCAGGCAAAAGAATCGCTCTTTGGTGCCGATGGTTTATTGTTCTTTAATGCATCGGACGCGGTGATTGGTGCAGCCTTGGGAAATGCTAAGGTGAAAATTCCGCCGCGCGTAGCGGTGTTTGGCAAAGCTCCAGCAAGAGCTGATAAGCCGTTTTATCAGGTTACTTTTTACTACCAACACGAGGGCGATGTTCGTCCATTTTATGACACGCGATGGCCGCATCGAGATGATAGCCGTTGCTACATATTTTTTTACCGAAGCGAGAATGGGCGCATTACCTATCAATCGGTCGATGAACGCATCAAGCCCAAAGAGGTCGAAAATTGATGGAGCATCGATGTACTTGTGTTTGTATAGGCTACTTGCTTTTGTTGCGCCAGATCCACTCACAGCCAAGTAGCGCGGCTTGGTCTTCTAGTTCCGCCGCAAAAATAGCAACGGCGCCTCCGCTCAGAATGGCATGGCGATTGATGTATGACTGAATGGGCGGTAAGATTGTGTCTGCGGACGCCATGATGCCTCCACCGATGATCACGCAGGCAGGGTCAAAAGATTGGATGAAGTTAATGATCAAAGCGCTCCATGCATTGATGGCCTGTTCGCGCAACTCTATGGCCAAATAATCTCCAGCAGCGGCACAGGAAAAAATTGCTCGGTAGTCGATCAGCTTTTCGGCAGATAAAGAACTTTGGTGATAACTGGTCAAGGTAGCTATGCGTTGTGGTAGTGCCCATGAAGCTACGTATCCCTCGATACAGCCAGGTGCTACTTTTTGATGATCCGATGACCCGAGGTGGGTGATGCTGAGTCCACCAAGATTTCCGGCCATGCCGCTGCGACCTCGCAATGGTTGCCCCTGCTGAATCACCGCTGTGCCTATTCCCGTGCCTAAAGTCACCATCACAAGGTCGTCGTAGCCGCGGCCTGCACCCGCTTGCCATTCACCTATCGCAGCGGCTCGAGCATCATTCTCTAGCAACAATGGTATCCCAAAATACTGCTCCACATTGTTGGTAAACTCATCATGCATGGCGTCATCAAATTTCCCGAATGTCCATCGCGCGCGCCGGAGTCCAGGATCAATCACCATGGGCATAGCCCAAACCATGCCCTCAAGATTCTGGATTTTGATCCCTACCGCGACACACATGCTTTCAATCGATTGCTTGAGCAAGGGCAGCCAATCGGCGGCAACTCGACTCGCTGGCGAAGCGATCTTTTGATAGCTCAGTATCTCGTTATTTTCTATGAGTCCTAGTTTTACGATGGTTCCACCAAAGTCACCGACAAGAATCATGCGTTGTGATGAAAAGCGTTAGTGAGTTCAATCAGGCGATTCTTCCCAGTTGCGTCCCTGAGAGGCTATCGCGTCCAAGTGTTTCATGTGACCCAGACTGCGAGCGTGCGGGATGTCTGGTGTCCATAATCTTCGTGGTGGTGCATTACCCCAAGCGGGGCGATTCATGCCTACGTAATGATCAAAGACAACTGGTGGTTTGGCTTGATGATCGGAAACCTTTTCACAACGAATTGTATCTAACACATCATCGATGCGTATGATAAAATGGAAATCGTGCCATCCTTGATCCGAGTGTCGTTGTGAAAATGAGTGCGGAAGTTCGGTATCTCCAGCCCACGCCATCAGTGGTGATCGCAGAAGGGAAATCTGCCACGTGTCTTCTAACAACCGCGAGCTGTAGGCATCAGGCGTATGCAGACTGATATTGTAGTGCTCGCCACGAATGCTATCCCATCCGCAGAAAGGCATTTCATCAGCCCCTGCGTTACGCTGCACGAGTCCACCCGCTTGCCCGCTCGTCCATCCGCTAGGTGCGATAGCCAAGTGAATCGGCATTTGTAAAATTTTGTATCGTTCAGCAAAGACAACTTGAAGATGCAAATGAATTTCAGGGCTACCTGCATACATCGTCACGGCAAGGCGCATCGTGGAATTTCCTATTTTTTGTTCGCTAAAAGCTCTGGTGCGCAGCGGGCCTTGATCTTCTACTTTCCACTCGAGTCCACCGAGACGTGCGACGATTTCCTCGTCGAAGCCAGTTTGGTGAAAGCCCCAAGTATCACTGTGATCTTCACGCAGATGAAGCGATAGCCCCTCCGCTCCGAGCAGTTCACGGCCTTTCCACAAAATGGAACTGATTCCCGTGGCGCTAGTCGTGACTGTCAAATCACCACTCGCCAGAGAGTTGGCGCTTGTCTTCACAGGCTGCAGCGGTGGAAGCGAGGAACGATTCGCGCTGTTCAATAATGAAAGGATGCGTTGCCCCTGAGCAGGAATGATTACAGGTAGAACGACTCGATGAACCATAGCACCCATGCTTGGCTCTGAGGCAATCAATTGAAAGGGCACGGGCTCGCCATTTTCGTCGGCAAACCAGCGATCACCCCAGTCGTCAAAATCAATAAATGGCTCGCATTCCATGAAGCCATCAAACTCGTGCACAGATGCATTGAGAAATACTAAGCGCTGCTCGTTTTCGCAGGGTAAGGTTTTGCGTGCGTAACGGCGACTAATTCGCACGATTTCTTCTTCGCCAACGATGCTGGCCCGCCCCTGCATGTGGCGGGTAGAGATGTAGGAAGATGGCACACTGGTTCCTGCTAGGATGTCGTGAAATTGCGTGAACGCCAAGTCCTTCCATGCTTCATTGATTCGCGCAATCGATGTCGCCTTACTCGTTTCATCGGTGCTGAAGCG
>CANHKJ010000106.1 GCA_947460915.1 Verrucomicrobiia bacterium | reverse complement strand
GCGCCCATTTTATGGCTGAACGTCGCTGCGGAAACAGCTAAGCGACCACTTTTGCTGGCAAACTACTATTGCTGGTATCACGATGGTCAACATGCCACAAAACCGTTCCTTCACTGGACATATCCATCGTCCAGCACAAACGCTTTGGCTCTGAAGGCGCAAAAGCCCGGCGAGCCAGCCCCCAACAGTGCCTTTCGGCCTCTTATTGGGCTCTATGACAGCGCAGATCCGAAAATTGCTGAGTGGCATGTGCAACTAGCAAAAGCTGCTGGGATCGATGCGTTCCTCGTCGACTGGTGGGATACACACAATGCACTCGATCAAAACGTCGATCGTGGCATTGTCGCAGCTGCTAAAAAACATGGATTCAAATTCGCACTGCTCGATGAGCGAGCGCAGTTCCATCAAAAGCTTGAGGACTATCAGGTCATGCTGGCAAAAGCTCTCAAACGCTACAAGGATCACCCCTGTTATCTTCAAATTGAGGAAAAACCAGTGATTTACCTCTATCAAGTTGCCGCCGATCCCGGCCTCACGGCTACGGAGTTTCCCCTATTGAAGCAACATGTCGAAAAAGAGGTTGGGCCCGTTTATTGGATCGTGGACAAGATCGCGCACGATGCCAAGGCGGCCAATGCAGGTGAAATTGATCGCGAAAAATGCATCCCCGCGGACTGGCTTCGCACCCCAGGCGTTGATTGCTTTGCCTTCTACAGCACGTTTTCTCATTTTCGCGCCCACGACTACGATGCACTGGTTGGCAAATACCGCTACATGACCAAGCTCGCCCATGATGCCGGCAAAAAAATGTTACTGCCAGTGCACCCCGGGCATGACAACTCTCACTTCCGCGACGATCCGTATGTGATGCCACGCCACGATGGGCAAACCTTGCGCGACTTCCTACGAGCCGCCACGGATTCAGGCGCCGACTACATCATGGTCACCAGTTGGAACGAATGGCCCGAATCAACAGTCGTCGAGCCATCATCTTCTTGGGAAGATCCCTATCAATATCTGAAAATTTTAGCAGAATGGAAAGGCATCCACTTCACCCCGATTCCAGAACCGTGAATTTTCAAGCTACGTTAGCAGGCAGAGTAAAGCGCCTACTTCAGAGCCAAACGACATCCTTATAGACTGGACAATTTTTGTCTCACACGAAGCCACGAAGGTGAGAAATTTTTCAGAAGATTTCATTGATGCTTTTTCTCTTCAAAACTTTGCGTCTCTGCGTCTTGAGCAAAGCGGGCGCGAGATAGGAATTTCCGGGAGAATCACAGAATTTATTAGCACTATTGCTGCACTTCCGTTGCTTGGCTGGAAGGCGAGACGCCTTCGCCACGGTAGATGTTTTACGGCTTCATTACGTGAAGTTGGTAGAAGCGCTTGGGTTTGGTGGATGGGTGCGGGGTCGTACTCCAGCCATCGTCGATCCAGGTGTTTTCGGGATTGGCGTCTTGTCCGGTGGTCACCATGTCACCCGTCCAGGTTTGCCAACTTTGGAGGTCATCCGAGTATTTCATGCGGTAACGGCGATTCGGGATCGAGGGGAACTTGAGTTTCCAAGTTCCCGGCCAGCCGACGTTCGGTTCGATGCGCAGCTGCGGGAAATTTTCTGGGTCTGCTATCAATGGGTTCATGCCTGCGAGGAATTCATCGCTATTGGTGTAGCCATCGCCGTCATCATCGCCCAGCGGTCCGTGGCGACCGGTGCCATTTTGCGCATCAAGCAGGTGGATGTTTTCCCAAAAATCAGGTAAGCCATCACCGTCGGTATCGGACGTTTCATCCAACCTCATGCGCACCATTTCGCTATCGCTAAGCGTCAAACTACCGCGTTGATGCTCGGCGCGCACGGTGTGCAGAAACTCTGGATTGCCGTTGTAGAGATTCGGAAACATGAAGGCTACGGAGTGCTCCGTGGCATTCACATCGCGCTGCAAGAGATAGAGCGCACGATTTTGCAAGATCGGATTCTCGGCGCTGCCGCTCACGCTGCTGCTGATAAAAATGGACATTTCATTGAGAAAATCTTCATCCGTCATGCCACTGGGGATCAGCTCTTTCTTAAAATAGACGCGCAGGATGTAATTGCGATCAACGATTTCTCCGGTCGTGGTGGGAATGCCGATGTTGAAATTGATCGAGCTCCCCGTGTTGACTTGTCGCGTGAATGTGGTGAACCATCCATCTTGATCGCTGAGTGCATTGTTGGCGGAAGATGATGCCTCTTTCAGGCGAACGCGGATGTTCGCGGTGCCAAAATTGGGGATGTTTTGATACACAAAGCGCCATTCTTTTTGAAAGCCCGATGTGCCCAAATTCGAGGGACTGGCCTCCAGAGTCGCTTGTTTCCATTGATTGATTCCATTGCCGGTGGCTGCATTATCGTTAGACGGATCAAGGTCTTCGATCGAATACCAGACTTCTGTCACCGAAGGATCAGTCAGCACCACAGCGCCGTAACTGGATCCGCCGATGGTGTCGTTTTCGTTGGGATAACGCAGCATGCCCGTGGGCTTTGCGGTATCGTAGTAAAACACTTGCGTGTTAGTTTTGAAAATCGAGGCACCATCACCGCGGTTGACAAAATTCCGTGTGCGGATCACGTGAAACCCTTCATCGAGGCCAGTTTGCTGGGTGCCGTAGTCATTGTGCACGAAAAACTTCGCCGTTGTGGCATTGAAATTGTTGATTTCAAATTGCGTTTCCATGCGCTCTGCGAGAGCGATATCATTGACGCCAAAGGGAAAAACGGACGAAGCCGTCTGTGTGCGGCGGACACCGATTTTGTAGCGAAATATAGTGCCGCTCGGTAGCGCGGGAACCGTGACTTTTCCCCAATCGGGAGTGCCGATGCCATCGGGCGCGCCATTGAAGGCCCATGAGCCCTCGATGACTTGTGTGCTCCCCTTGCCCGCTCCGGCATTGCCCTCAGGATAGGTTAAGCCATCGGTGGTGTAGTAGAGGTAAATCTTGTCCCATTGGAACTGGTAGCCCATTTTGACCCAAAGATCGAAGGGTTGTCCGGCTGCGTTTTGGGGCGCGGGGTTCATTTGTAAAACAGGAGCGGCAGCTTGATTGTTGCCAGCGGGATCGTGATAGACCCACTGAGAATGTCGACCGCTGCCATCGTTGATGCCTCCACCGTTGTTGATGACAAAGCCAGCGGTGCCAATGGTAGCTTGGTAGGTTTCCGCACCGGGTGTGCCGATCACATTGCGTCCGATGTCACGGGCTGCAAATTTTTCGCTCGTGCGGCGGAGAAATTTCATCTGCTCATAGCCCGCGTAAGTATCGATCGAGCTCTGGCGCACACTATCTGGAGGCTCGAATCGATCATCGTTCAGTCCGGGTGGAAAATCGCGCAGATCACCACTTTGTGGGCCGAGCGCTGGAGTCATTTGCGAGTTCACATTCACGCCGCCATTGAGCTTGATGCGGATGTTTTCTGCGCTGCCATCGGCTCTAGCAAGAATACGCAGATTGCTACCATCGGTAACGCGTGGGATTTTCACACGGTACGATTTTTCCGCAGTGTCGGTGGCGGGAACTCCGAAAGGATTGAAACCGGGATCGCCATCTTTACCGTCGGTACGCCAATGATCCATGAGCGGTGCTTTGCTGCCATTTTGATAGATTTCAATCGGTGGTTTTTCAAGTTGATGTTCGGCACCTTGCCAAACCGTGGGAAGCTGTGGATTGTGCCAAGTGAAGCAGAACCAGCCGTTAGCAGGAACAACTGGTGGATTGCCTGAGCCATCGACCACAACACCTGAGGGGTTGACATAGGCAAAAAAGCGGCCGCCGTGAGGAGACTGATTGACCAGCGTGGCTCCGACCGGAAATCCCGTCTGCACAGGGCGAGCTTGTCCATTGGGTTGGTAGTTCCGCGCCATCATAAAAAGCATCGTTTGGCCATTCCATGTGCCCGATTTTTTTTCACGATCATCGACTCGTTCATAGGCGCAGAAATTTTGATCACTCCAGCGCGCAATCTGATAGCCACGGGCAAAGTCACGATGCACCGCAAGCGCGCTGATCACGCTATTGTCGCCGAATTGACCAAGAAAATTGACGCCTGATGGTTTGGGAAAATAATCAGGTGCTCCCGCTTGGTTGTAGCCATCGGTGTATATGATCGGATTGCCTTCACGAGTCAAAATGTAGGTATGTGCGAGTCGACGGTCGCCACCAAAGAGATAATTATTGTCATGACTCATGACGTAGTTCATGCCCGTCTGAGCCGTGCCATAAGCTCCGTAATTCGGCTGATCAAATCCTATTAGACTCGCGCCCATGCCATTTTTTACCGTGTTGAGTAAATTGTCATTCGCGATGCGCATCCCTGCGTCGAGATAGCCTCCCTCAAAGGGGGGCGAGCCAAGGTGTTCGCCAAAGAGAAATGCATCGTCGCGCGCTTGAAACTCGGCATTGTAGTTGGAATCACGATGATTTCCCCAATCCGTAAATCCCCGAGTGATGTTGAATTGCTCTTGAATTTGACCGTTGTAGCCCCAGTTCACCGAATCCTTGTCGCCGCCCGTTTGCTTGCCAAAAAATCCCGATGGCACGTGCTTGACGGCATCGAGACGAAAGCCATCGGCACTCGTTTCGTTGATGAACCAGCGCACGGCACGATAGAGCATGCCATTGACATCTTCGGCAACGATATTGCCCATGTTGTAGATGCCATCACCATGCCCCCACTGAGCCGTCTGACGCCATGTGACACTGGGATCGACTCCGGTATCGGTAAAAGGTTCTGACGCCTCGCCGACATCGTGCTGTCCATTTGTGTTGGCATCATTCCAATCGAAGCGTCCATTGTTCGCTCCGTTGAATGAAGCGCCGTAGCCGATGTCTTGGTAGGGTTCTTTATTCGCAAACGGATGTACGGGATCGGCCGCTTGATTGGTGCCGATTGTGAGGTCTGTGTCGAGATACCAAGAATGCTGTCCAGGATGTCGAAAGCCGCTCCATTTCGGATAGGTATTGCCTTCTGCCGTGCCATTTGGATTGAAGCTAACATTTTGAGGATGCTCATTGGCGATGTCCCAGGCAAATGGATTGCGATTCAGCACCTGCCACTCATCTTGCCAATTCGGCCAATCAGCAGCCTTGCGCCAAGTGCCATCGGCCTCGCGCACGAGATGGAAATCTTCCGGCACAAAGCCAGGGATGCCCGGGAAAATTTCGCCGGGATCAGTGTTCTTGTCGAGAGGTCCCGCATTGTGCGCCATCACATTATCAAAATACACCCGCAGCCCAAAACGATGCGCCGTTTTCATCAATCGCTGCAAATCAGCCTTCGTGCCGTACTTGGTGCGCACGGTGCCACTGCCATCTCGATCTCCCAAATCAAAGCGATCAAAAGTATCAAATCCCACCGAATAGGTCCCTGCACCTCCTTTGAACGGCGGTGGCAACCACAGCGAGTCGTAGCCGCGTTCGACCAGTTCAGGGATGCGTCTCTCGATCTCACTCCACGTTGTTCCGAAGTATTGAAGCATCGCCTCCGCACGCAAACTGGCGCACGAGGCCAAGAGCAACAACAGCATTTTTAAAGTCACAGGACGAGCGTACATGAAACGGGTTGATGGGTTTGAAGCGATGAAACTAAGATTCCTGATACCTGCTAAAAAGCAAGTAAAAAGGGACAACTAGCTGATGTCATAACCAGCTCTTGGGATTAGGAAAAATCAGCAAATCACACGCCTCCCGTGAGATCTACGAAATGACGACGCGAAGAAAGAAGATGTTTGTGCATCGCCTCAGCTGCGATCTCCGATTTGCCATTTTCGATCGCATCGAGAATCGCTTGATGGGTCACCATGATCGACTGGAACCAATCATTATCGCCACGGTTTTTACGCGCGTAGTCGATGCACTTTTTCTCCAATGCTCGCAACACCGTGGCATAGATGCGATTTCCTGAACCACGAGCGATCACCAGGTGAAAGGAAATATCACAACGGGAAAACTCCGAGCGATCATTCTTCGATTGACGCATCGCTTCCATGATCGAACGCAACTCGCGAATCACGACTTCCCCCGCATGAATCGCCGCAAGCCGCGCACATTCGGTCTCGATCATGATTCGGAAATCAATCAGTTCGAGGAAATCAAGATCCTCCGCCAGCGCCGAATACGCTTCCACGGCATTGGCTAAGGTGTCCAAATTCGATTCAGCGATGTAAGTGCCAGATCCTTTGAGCGTTCGCAACAGGCCTCGCCCGCGCAGCTGCTGGATCGCCTCGCGAATCACCGTGCGGCTCACACCAAAGCGCTCACAGAGTTTTTCCTCCGATTCCAAACGTTGCCCGACGGGCATTTTGCCGTCGAAAATTTCACTTTCGATCAAACGGATGATTTTTGCGCTGCGCTGCATTTTTTTTTGTATCACATTAGGATTTTACGTGACAAGCGCAGAATAATCTGTATGACAACTGCCGCAACATTCATACAGACTATGCTTCAGACAGGAATCCTCAATCCGCATGTGCTCGATTTGGTGGCACGCGTCCGCCACACCAACACCTTAGTCATCGCCGACTGGGCATTCCCCTACTGGCCAGAGATCGAAACCGTGGATATTTCGCTCACCAAGGGCATTCCGACCGTGCTCGATGTTCTCGATCTACTCAAACAAAACTTCAAGATTGGACGCATCTGGCAAGCGGAGGAATTTTACGCCACCAACACTCCCGAAAACATCGCGAAATTCGCGGAATCATTCGGCACGATCCCCGTCACCCGCGAAGCACACATCGATTTTAAAAAACGCGTGCCGCATGCCATCGGCTTGATTCGCACTGGTTGCCCCACACCTTACGGCAACATCATTTTGGAATCTGAGTGATGAAAACTGCCGTCACACTCTGCCGTGTTGCTGAAGCTTCAGCGGGGCCTTTTGTGTTTCATGACGAATTGCCGATCGGATTTGCCAAAGCAGCGCAACACGGATTTTCTGCCGTGGAGTTGTTTTTGCCATCTGCTGATGCCGTTTCCATTGACGCAATTAAGCAACTTCAGACGCAACATTCGTTAGAAATTGCTGCGGTAGGAACAGGCGCAGGCATGGTGAAGCATGGCTTGTCACTCACCGATGCCGATCCAGTGGTGCGCCAAAAAGCGTTAGAATTTATCTTAGCCCTCGTCGATTTCGGCGCAAACTTTTCTGCTCCCGCGATACTTGGATCGATGCAAGGAAAACACGGCGGCTCAGTAAGCAAAGAACAGGCGTTGACCTACCTCGCAGAGGCTCTGCGCATCATCGGCAGCCACGCCAAGGCGCGCGGCGTGACATTTCTCTACGAACCGCTCAATCGCTACGAAACCAACTTGATAAATACTGTGGGTGACGCCGCGGCATTCATTCACAACCATGAGCTCGATAACATCAAAATCCTCGCCGACTTGTTTCACATGAACATCGAGGAGAAATCGTTAGAGTTAGCCATTGCCGAAAACATCGAGACCATTGGTCACATTCACTTCGCCGATAGCAATCGCCGCGCGATCGGCTTCGGTCACACGGATCGCATGCCTCTCCTCTTGCTCTTGCATCAACTGCAATACCAAGGCTATCTTTCTGCCGAAATTCTTCCCCTGCCCTCGGCTGACGAAGCTGCGGCTCAATTCATTCTCTCAACCCAACTGTAAGCCATCATGGAAACCAGAATCCTCGGAAAATCCGGAATCGCACTACCCGTCCTCTCGTTTGGCGCTTCATCCCTCGGCGCAGAATTTCGCAACGTCGATGTCAACGAAGCCCTGCAATCCGTTCACACAGCTCTCGAACTTGGCATGAATTTCATCGATACCTCACCGTTCTACGGTCGTGGCATGTCGGAAGTTTTGTTAGGAATTGCACTTAAGCAACACAAACGCCAAGACTATCTTCTGGGCACCAAGTTGGGACGATATTCGTTAGAACATTTCGATTTCTCTGCCAAGCGCGTCGAGGAATCCGTCCACGTCTCCCTGCATCGTCTCGGCACCGATTATCTCGATGTGTTGTTGTTGCACGATGTCGAATTCGTGAAGCTTCCGCAAATATGGGAGGAGACCATTCCCGCTGTGATCGAACTCAAAAAACGAGGTCTCGTGCGTGCGATCGGATTTTCCTGCTATCCCATGAAAACATTCAACACCGTGTTGGATCACGTCGAGGATGACATCGATTGCGTGCTTTCGTACAATCAATACACTCTCCAAAATACACGCTTTGCCGACGAACTTGTGCCACGCCTCAAGCCCAAAGGCATCGGCGCCATCAATGCCGGTCCATTTTCCGCTCGTCTTCTCACCAATGCCGAACTTCCAGTTTGGCTGAAGGAGCCTGAAGAAGTGAAAGCAGCTGCACGGGCTGCTGCCAAGCTTTGCGCGGATCAAGGGATCGATATCGCGCAACTCGCCTTGCAATACTCTTGCGCCAATCCCGACATCACATCGACAGTCGCGGGATCAGCCAATCCAAACAACATCGCCAAGTGGGCCAAATGGTTAGAGCACCCCATCGATCAGTCCTTGCTCGATCAAGTTCTCGCTCTTTTTGCTCCAGTCAAAAATCTGGGTCACAACGAAGGTCTCGCCGAAAACAACTAAGCTATGTCAGCCATCCAATTCACAGCTCCCACCGAGATCAATCTCATCGCTTGCGAAGACATCACTCAATGCGCTGCCGATGAAGCCATCGTGCGCACCCATCGCATGGGCATCTGCGGCACCGACCTCTCGGGTTATCTCGGAAAAATGCCGTTCTTTTCTTATCCGCGCATTCCCGGTCATGAACTCGGCCTTGAAGTTCTCGCCGTAGGCGAAAATGTCACCAACGTTCGTGTCGGTGATCGTTGTTCGTTAGAGCCCTACATCAATGACCCGAGTAGCGCAACGAGCCTCAAGGGAAATAGTAATTGCTGCCCAGGTGTTCAGGTTCTCGGCGTTCATGCCGATGGCGGACTGCGCACCAGCACATGGAAAGTTCCAGCCCGCAAGCTCCACGTCGGCAATGCACTCAGCTATGAGCAACTTGCTTTAGTCGAGACACTCGCCATCGGTCTGCATGCCGTGAATCGTGGCAATCCACAACCTAACGAAACCGTTCTCGTCATCGGCGCAGGTCCCATCGGCCTCGCCTGTTTGGAATTTCTCAAACTCATGGACTGTCGCGTGATCGTCATGGACATGGTTCAAAGAAGACTCGATTTTTGTCAGAAAAATCTTGGCATTGAGGGCATTCTTGCCAGCACAGATGCCGAAGCGAATGTCAAAGCTCTCGCTGACCTAACCGATGGACAACTCGCCGATGTGATCATTGATGCCACAGGCAGTGTGCACTCCATGTCCACCTGTTT
>CANHKJ010000105.1 GCA_947460915.1 Verrucomicrobiia bacterium | reverse complement strand
GGCGAATGGAACACCTACGATGGTCCATGGGAGCGTGAAGAAAATTTCCAACGCTGGAATGCCTTTGCGCGTTATTTTCAAGGAGATGAAGAAAACTCGATGTCGATCACGGCGATGGGATACGGTGGTGAGTGGGATTCTTCTGATCAAATTCCTCTTCGCGCGGTGCAGAATGGTTCGCTGGGACTGTTTGGGAATTTGGATGACAGCAACGGAGGTGAAAGTCAGCGGCATTCTTTGCAGTTTGATCTCAAAACGACTAAGGGCACAGAGGTGACGCGCTACAGTGCGTATGGGGTATTTTACGATGTCGATCTTTTCTCGAACTTTACTTATTTCCTAGATGATCCCATGCGCGGTGATCAATTCGAACAGCAAGAAGAGCGAGTCATTTTCGGCGGTGAAATTGTGCGCGAGTGGCAGGATCGTCAGTTATTTGGGCGTGAAGCTGAGTTTGCGGCTGGTTTCCAGACTCGTCATGATCTCGTGAATGACATCGGTCTCTACAAAACGGAGCGCCGTGAGCGACACAACACGGTTCGTGTGGACGACATATATGAATCTAGCTACGGCGTATTTGGCGAAAGCACGGTGAAGTGGAATTCTTGGTTTCGCACGGTGGCTGGCGTGCGTGCTGATGCTTTTTACTTTGATGTCAACAGCGACAATGCCGCGAATTCGGGCGACGAGTGGTCTGGCATTGTGAGTCCCAAATTGAGCGCGATTTTTGGACCCTGGAACGAGACGGAATTGTATGTCAATCTCGGCACAGGATTTCACAGCAATGATGCGCGTGGCGTCAATAACACCGTTGACCCGACGACGGGCGATCCTCTGCCAGGCGTTGATCCGCTGGTTCGCACCATCGGTGGCGAGTTTGGCGTGCGCACGCAGGTGATCCCAACACTCACTTCTACGCTAAGCTTGTGGTGGCTCGATAGTGACAGTGAGCTCGTTTATGTGGGCGATGCGGGGCTAAACGAAGCTGGACCTAGTTCACGGCGATTTGGCATCGAGTGGACCAATTACTGGCGTCCTTGCGACTGGGTCTCGGTCGATGGTGAAATCGCTCTGACTCATGGGCGTTTCCTTGATGTGGGCGCTGATGATCGCATTCCCAACAGCATTCCCGTGATGTTTAGCGGGGGCATTGCCTTAGGTCATGAGGAAGGTTTCTTCGGCTCGATGCGCGCCCGGGCCTTTGTTGGTCGTCCCTTGGAGGAAAGTGGTGATATCGAAGGCAAGAACACTTTCACGCTGAACGCACAGGTGGGCTATCGCACCAAAGATTGGGAGGTGGCGCTGGAGTGCTTGAATTTGTTGGATCGAGAAGACAACGACATCGAATACTACTATCCATCGCAGTTGTCGACAGAGGCAGCGCCAGTGGATGACATTCACTTCCATCCTGCCGAGCCGCGTATGGTGCGAGTGAAAATGACCTATCGCTTCTGACCCTATCAAAGCTTGAGGCAAAAAGAAAAACTCGCGGGATCGAAAAAATCCGCGAGTTTTTTGGTTTACTGAGCGATGGCGCGATTTACTTGCCTTGCCAGTCGCCGTATTGACGGAATTTGGCGTAGCGTTGTTGCAGCAACTGTGCGGCAGGGAGGGGCATCAATTCTTGCAATTGTGAGGCTACAGAGGCGCGCAGCGCGAGGGCCGCGGCAGCGTGATCATGATGAGCTCCGCCAACGGGTTCGGGGATGACGCCATCGATAAGGTTGAGTTTTTTCAGATCGGGTGCGGCAATTTTCATTGCTTCAGCAGCTTCAGGCGCGTGCTTGCGGTGCTTCCACAAAATGGCAGCGCAGCCTTCGGGGCTGATGACTGAGTAGTAAGCATTTTCCATCATTAGCACGCGGTCAGCTACGCCAATGCCGAGAGCTCCGCCGGAGCCACCTTCGCCTAATACTACGGCGATGATGGGCACTTTGATGAGCATCATTTCGCGCAGGTTGTAGGCAATGGCCTCGGCGATGTTGCGTTCCTCGGCACCGATGCCAGGGAAGGCTCCTGGCGTGTCGATCAAGCAAACAATGGGGATGTTGAATTTCTCAGCCATGCGCATCAGGCGGATCGCCTTGCGGTAGCCCTCGGGGTGTGCGGAGCCGAAATTGCGCAGCAAGTTTTCCTTGGTGTCGCGGCCTTTTTGGTGCCCGATGACCATGACTTTTTGATCGCCAAGCATCGCAAAACCGCCGGGCATGGATTTGTCATCGCCGATGTGGCGATCGCCGTGCAGTTCGACAAAATCCGTGAAAGCGAGGGAAACGTAGTCGAGCATATAGGGGCGTTGCACGTGGCGGGCGATTTGAACGCGTTGCCAGGGGCTGAGATTGTAGTAGATTTCGTTGCGGGTGAGGGAAAGTTTTTCCTCCATCTCGGTGATTTGCGACGAGAGATCGATATTCTGCGAATCAGATTTGGCACGGAGTTTTTCAAGCTCGCGTTCCATTTCTGCGATCGGTTTTTCAAATTCAAGCAACTGGATCATCGTGTGTGTGGGAGAAAGTGTGGACGAGTTAGGGACGGATTTCAACCTCATTTCCTACGCGGAGCAAAAGGGCGAGTTCTTCGGTGTCGGCTGGGTCAAGATGGAAGCCGTGAATGGCGGATTCGGCATTGGTATGATGAGCGACAATCTGGAGATTGCGGCCGAGAGTGATGGTCTTTTCGGAGGCGCGGAAACCTGTCATGCTAGGAGCAACACGTTTGCCATTGATTACACCGCCTTTGTTTTCGATTTTGAGTGCGGTGAGTGCCGCGGGGCTACCTACGCTTTTGAGAATGCGGTATTCTTTGAGAAAAGTAGCGCCATTCCAGAGAGTGAGAGCTTGGCGTTTGGGCTCGATGGTGACGCGGAGGTTGAGCGGCATGACCATCATCTCGTCGCCGGGCTGAAGGGGGCGTAGCTCGAGGTAGCCATTGAAATGCATGATGCAGTCGAGCGTTGTTTGGTGCTTGGCTGCAATGCCAAGGTAGGAATCGCCACGAGCGACTTTGTGGGTGACAAGGTGGGGGTTGTTTCGAAGCGATAGAAAGTCATCCATGTTCATCTCGCTGAGAATCTGTTTGGCGCGCGGCACGGCATTGGATGATGGGTAGTAGTTGACGAGGAAAAGCAGCTTTTCGCGCGCCTCGGTGATTTTTCCGGTAGCGAGTAGCTCGGCGGCTTTTTGAAAGGCTTTATCGCCGGGCTCGATGTCGACCATCTCGGTGGCTGCGAGAAGTTTTTCGTGGTCATCATTGTCATCTTGCACGATGAGCGGTTCGGGCTCGGGCATCCATTTGCTGAATAATTCTTTGGCTGGTTCGGGGATTTTTATTCCCAAGGCATGCATGGTAAAGTAGACCGATAGCATAACGATGGCCAGTACGACCAAGGCGCAGAAAATCTTGAATAGGGTCCAAATTCGCATGGCTGAAAGCGTTAGAGTAGTTTTTTGCGCTGTAGGTCGAAGGTGTTGATGCGATGGGACTGGGTTATCATTTCGAGCGAAAATTTCATCAGTGCAATCTCCCAAGCGTCGTCCACTCCTTCGAGAATGGCAAGCATCGGGTTTCCTGAGCGGCGAACATCGGCGAGGAGGCGGTCTGCGACTTCATCAAGTGGCTCTTTGACGATTTCTTCGGTGACTTCGGATCGGCGAAAGCGAAATCCGTATTGAAGGAATGCGAGGTCGATGCCTTGTTGGCGCATGTCTTCGAGAAGTTTGCCTAAGCGCTCGCGGGTTTCATCGCCGAAGCCTTCGAGCTCCATGTCGGGATTGGGGCGGATGAGCAAGGGCTTGCAAGCTTCCATTTCGCCGCTGCGGATGCGGACTTCTCCACTGCGGTCCATGAGCTCGCTGATGAGTTGAAACTGGAATCGCGTTTCTCCGAAAGTGGCAATGCGGCGATCTGGCTCATGAATCACCCGGCTGCTCTCCATGGCGTAGAGGAAGTTGTCACGTGAGAGATTCATAGACAGTTAGGATGGCAGGATTTCTTGAAAAAGCAATCGTTTCCAGGAAAAATGACAGGTGCACTCTAGCAATGGAAAGAGCGGTGTCCCGGAGGAAACCGCTCTTGCAAAAAAACGTGGCTTGTCACGAGAACAAGCCGGCGCGAGGTTTATGCGTTGGCCTCGATGTAGGTTACGACATTACCGACGGAGAGAAGTTTTTCTGCTTCGTCATCGGGTACTTCAATGCCGAATTCTTCTTCGAAGGCCATTACGAGCTCGACGGTATCGAGGGAATCGGCACCGAGGTCTTCGATGAATTTTGCGTCGGTGGTGACTTGGTCAGCGCTCACGCCGAGTTGCTCCACAATGATATCTTTTACACGATCTTCGATGCTCTTATCTGACATAATTCTGATTTGGTTTGGTTGTTACCGCGGGAAGGCATAGCGCGGTGTGACGGAGTTGGCAATAGTGAAAATCGCAGAAAATGTGCCATGGTCAGGGAAATGCGATGATTTTCGAGAGAGAAGGCAGATATTAACGAGGATTTGGGAGAAATGAACTGGCCGAGCAAGAATCAAGCGGGATCTTTTCCCGTGGTTTGTTCGGTGCTGGCTTCACTGTTGTCCCCATCATCTTCGGGAGCATATTCGATCAATTCACCGGTGAAATGCTTGCGCACAAGTTGCATCATTTGTTCAGCTGGCTCGCCTTCTTCTTTTTTGAAGCCGCCGTAGGTCATGCCATCGAAGCGGATTTTGCCGCTGCTGCCATCTGGCATGGTGTAGCTTGCAAAGGCTAGACCTTTGGTCATCCACTTGCGTAGGTCGAGTTGGGTGAGCGCGCTGTGGGGCACCGTTTTGCCTCCTTGGGTGATGGTTTTTGCGTCATCAACACGGATGCTGCGGCGCATGGTGCGTAGTAAAATGAACAAGGTGTAAACTGATAGCGTGGACAGGCCGTAAGCGAAATACCATTGCTCATTGATGGTTCGCTGGTCCATGAGTTTCTCGGGGGCCTTTTCAGACCAGCCGAGAGGACCACTGAAGGCGATCCAAGCTGCGCGCTGTCCTTTGCTCATTATCGCATGATCATGGAGCTCGGGCGGCCACGGTTTGGGTTGTTTGAAGTCTTTTGGTAGCAACGCAGCGTCTGCGTCGAAAACCAAGCTTTGCTTCTCGGCATAGGCTTTCCATGACTCGGGCGTGAGAGAGCCGGTTTTGCTTTGTGCTTCGAATTCCGCCGAGGCTTTGGCAAAATTTTGCTCAGTGAGGAAAACTTCGTTTTTGTTGCGATAGCCCACAGCGGCGTCTTTGTAAAACCAGCCTGCAAGGAAAGCAAACATCGCTAGCATGCCTACGGCTCTGAGATAGAACCATGATGTTGGTTTGCAAATGATCGTGAACGCGGCTGTCATCGGAGTGATTTAACCGCCGGAAATGCATCTTGGCAAGCGAAAGGACGAGGGAGAGTTGCGGATTTTTCGTTGCGGGAAAATTCTTGTGCTAGCAACTAGCTTCTGGTCACTGTTCTGCCGCCACTACCGTCAAAATCCCATCGCTCATGCCGTGGATTTTTTTCTTATCCGCAGGGACGATGGTTGCCAGACATCCGTGAAGTTTCGTTAGCCCATTGGCATCGGTGAAATAATATGGACACAAGCGCACGCGACCTGGTTGCTTGATGACGCTGCCATCGGCGAGATAGACTGGATGCTCGATCAGTGATGCCTCGCGAAATGTTTGCATCATCCAACTGCGTTGTTGATCGGCGAGTGCATGTTCGATCTGCGCACGCCATTCGCTTGCCGGGAGATCGTGGCCGATGAAGACTCCTCGCGAGCCCCAAGCCGTGGGATCAAATCCTGAAATTTTTAGCACCAATCGACGTTCCTTTTGGCTCATCTCCATCACCTCTTGCCACGAGTGAACTCCTAGTCCCGGCAATGCTGCTTCGGGTGGTAGCTCGACGTCGCGCAGCGCCCAACCTTGTGGAATCAATCGCTGCAAGCGCTCGCGATGCGCCCCGCGCAGTTCCTTTTTCCATAAGCTCTGCAAGCCGGGCAGATGAAACAGTGCCAGCCAGAGTTTTTCCTCCAGATGCGGTTTTAAGGGGGCTGTGATCTTGCCGCCGCGTGCTGCAAAGGCAGGCAGGGCCGGGATGTTCGCCCAGTCAAAACATTCGAAAAATCGATAGATCGCGCGCGCGTCATCGGTGTTCATTTCTTCCGCTTGTTCCACGGATCGGCCTCCGCCACACTGCGCTAACAACCATTGCATTTCTGGTCGATAATCTGCCGCCTCGTCAGCGATCATCACCACACCTTGCTCGGGAAGCACCTGAGAAAATCCTTCGATCATCCCGTTGCCACCGCCTAACACATCACAGCCCGCCTTTTCATATTGCGCGGAAAGCCATGCCGTTACGCCAATGCCTCCGGGTACACTATCGATTTCTGTGAGAGAAAAGCCGTCGTCGGTGAGCAACAAATCAGGTCGAATCACACGCGGAAAATTTTCGGCTTGATCCCCACGCCGCTGTGCCTGCAACAGCCATTCAGGCTTGCCGCGATCCAGCCATTCTGCAATCCAGCTGGGCAAGTTGCCTTTTGCACTACGGCGGTAAATGGCATCGCTCGCCCGCTGAAAACTCGCCAACACATGACCGAGACCCTCCAGCTCCCGCAGCAGTTTTTTCGGCAATACCAGTGGCTCCGGTGACCATCGCCATGAGCCACCGCCAAACAATCCACCCTCGGGCATTGCTGCCCGGATGGCCTCCATGCTCAATTGGGGCATCTCACTCATTGCATCAGGCGCAGTGCGCCGCGAATCAATTCTTCCACCGTAGCATTGGCCTCGATTTCCAATACCTTCTTCACCGCCTTGCGCGCATCGACTTGTTTGTAGCCCAGCGCAATCAATGCCATCTCCGCATCTGCCGCCGCATGGCTGATGCCACCGCCCGCTGCCGACTCCCAGGTTTCTGTCACTCCGACTTTGTCTTTTAGTTCCAAAATAATCCGTTCAGCCGTCTTCTTGCCCAGTCCTTTCACTTTGGAAAGTTCAGCCACATCGCCTTGCATTACGGCAGTCTTGAAGCGAGAAACTGCGAGGCCGCTCAGCACAGACATCGCTGTCGATGGCCCGATGCCGCTCACCCGATCAATCAGCAGCAGAAAAACATCGCGCTCTTCTTCGGTCGCAAAGCCATAAAGCGTATGCGCCGTTTCCCGCACATGCATGTAGGTGCGCAGTTCTACGACCGCGCCCTCGCTCGGATGCAAGTGATCAAATGTGCTCAAGGGTATGTGCAACTCATAGCCCACGCCTTGCACATCCAGAATCAAGCGATTCGGATACGCCTCCCACACCTTGCCTCGGATTCTTGCAATCATCTGCCCCGACCATCCCACGGAATCACCATTTCGTCAATGATCCAGGAGACTTAAGATGATCAGACATAAGACATAAGACTTGAAATGAAGACTTCAGCAAATGGTTCAGAGATCGAAGATTTTCCTTGTGCGACTTTTGTGTTATGTGGCGGCTAAAAAATGCCGAGACCTTCAGTGCTTACTGCGCTTTGTCGTCAGCCATGCGGAATCCTTCACGCGTGCGTCGACAATGGAATACGGGCCCCGATTCATTGCGTTTCCAGCCATTGGCGTTGCCGAAATCAATCGCATCCATGACCATGTTTTCACTCACCACGCGAGGCAAGATCGCCTTCAGCACCTGGCCATCGATCGGCGCGCTCGCCTCTACATGCAATTCATTCACCCCACCCGCATTGCGAATGTACCAACGATACTGGATATCGCGGTGATTCATCGACTTAAAACCTCGGTGTAATGGTGGCATGAAAAAAAGAGCAAATGGTGGCACGGTCGCAAGGGCGCAGCATGTTATCCGCATGGGTTTTCCCCAAGATCCCTTGACCGCTCGCAAGGTAAGGAAGACATCTCCTCAAAGCAAGATCAAAAAAGATTTGAGAGCTCCAGATCGATCAAGCTAGGGAAAAGTTTTCAGTCTAGCAAATCTTATGCTTCTCGAACAAGCTCATGTAAGCAATCATTGCGAGGTAGTCATTCGAACCGATTAGAACAGAATTTCAGAATTTTGCAGAATTTACAGAATTCAAAAAAAACTGGTTCATGAAAAACTTTGCGCCTTCGCGTCTTTGCGCACTTTGCGTTTGATCTGCATTTTGTTTGATACCCCTTGGTTATTCCCAACTAACTCACCCGCAACTTTTTCCCCTGATGCAGGTTGGATGCTGCATGAAATGGTTGCTTGGCATGCTCGGAATGATGGGGTTACTTCACGCGAAGGCTCCTGCCTACGATCCTATGAAAACAGCCGCAAAGACCGTGCTGACGGAGTTGTTGGAGCATCGCGATGAAAAACGGCAACGAACGATTCCTCTGCGCGTGTATTTGCCAAGTGGCGAATCTGCTGCTCCGGTGATTTTGTTTTCGCATGGACTTGGTGGCTCGCGCGACAACAATCCGTATCTCGGTGAGCACTGGGCGAAGCGTGGGTATGTGGTCGTGTTTGTGCAGCATCCCGGCAGCGATGAATCGGTGTGGAAGGATGCGCGCATGCTGGAGCGGATGAGTCAGATGAAAAAGGCGGCATCGCTCGAAAATCTTGCCCTGCGCTGTGCCGATGTGCCGGCTGTGCTCGATGCCCTTACCGTCTGGAACAAGCAGCGCGGGCATGTGCTTCATGGCAGGATGAATTTGGAAAAAATCGGCATGTCGGGGCATTCGTTTGGTGCCGTCACGACGCAAGCGCTTGTCGGTCAAAACTACCGCAGTCTCGGTCCGCTGTATCAGGAGCCACGACTCGATGCCGCCTTGATGTTTAGCCCGAGTCCTCCGCAGTGGGGTGATCCGGCGGCTGCCTTTTCCGCGATCAAAGTGCCCTGTTTGCTAATGACCGGAACACTCGATACCAGTCCCATCGGTGGCACCTCGGCAGAAGATCGACTCAAGGTTTTTCCACATCTTTCGCTGGCTCCCGCGTGGCAGGTAGTATTCGATGGCGCAACGCATGGCAGTTTTGGGCAACGCGAAATTTCCGGCAAAAAGATTGGTCAAGAAATTGTTGGCTCACGCTATCACCCAGCGATTCTCGCGCTCTCAACAGCATTTTGGGATGCCCAGTTGCGCGATGATAAAAACGCCCGTGCTTGGTTGGATTGTGATGCCGCCCGCAAGGTCTTGCTGCCCGCGGATCAGTGGGAAAAAAGAAAGCCTTAGCTCACATCGTAGCGGCGCTTTTTTCTACGTGATACTGCTGCGCACAAGTGAACCTAAGTGGGAAAATGAAATGGTGTATTACAGGCATTTTAACGACGGATTTAACTGATTTAACGGATTAGCCGATTACTGCTAGTAGGAATCTTGGGATTACTTATAGAGTGAATGAATGATCAGTTCGATCCTCGTATAAAATCAGTGTAATCCGTTTAATCCGTCGTTTCTATTTTTCTATCAAGGATGAAAAGCGCCGCCACGAGATCACTGCGGCAGCAAGCCTTTGCTGCGTTCGGGAGCTGGGCCGGTGAGCGGCCAGTGTGGGTTTTCGCC
>CANHKJ010000104.1 GCA_947460915.1 Verrucomicrobiia bacterium | reverse complement strand
AGCCTGATGCGAGATCCTCGTTCTTTTGGATATCGTAATGCAGCTCCTCATCAGCCTGATCCTGCTAGCCCTGTTCGATTTGTTATGGTTAAGGATGGCGGAATACGATCGCAAAAACAAGACATACCTCTGAAGTTTGATTGGGATGGGAAAGTGAAAGAAATCAACATAGGAAAGAAAGATTCGTTACCTGAAATTCAACTCATTCCGACAAGATTGCCTGTAGAGTCAGGGAATTTTAGATACGATTGGAAACTCGTGATTCAAGTGGAAGAAGGAGGGATATGCAAAGGAATCAATGATGGAAACTCCGTTGCTCCAGAATCAGGTTACGTCAAAGAGGTGGTAGTTCAGGCCGATAAAAATGGGCTATGGTTTAATAATGTAGAAGCACTAATTTATTTCAAAACTGAGGCGCAAGAATTTTTTGAATTACGCATATCTGCGCATGCAGATAGAGGGATAGACGATGTGACTGGAAGGATTTCTGTTCGTAGGAATACAGAAGGCGGGCGTATTTTTGAATAAAGCGCAGGGATGCTCGCGTGGTATTATTTGATCTTTAGTTAGCTGAAACATAGATCTTTGTATTCACACTGAAACAACAACCTCGCACCATGCATAAATCGAAAAAACTCACAATTCTGGCATTTGCCGCTCTCAAGAGGCTAAATAAAAAACACCCGCTCTTGCGAACGGGTATTGGTTCGGATTTCTGGCAGTGGCAGGAATCAGAAGTGGATCGCGTGGCCTTCGGCGGCGAGGGTGGCCTCGTGGATGACCTCGGACATGGTCGGGTGCGCGTGGATGGTCGCGTGGATGTCCTCGGCGGTGAGTTCTTGGTCGAGCGCCAAGCCCATTTCGGCGATGAGTTCGGTGGCATTTTCACCGATGATGTGAGCGCCCAACAGTTCGCCGTGTTCTTTGCCGTAGAGCAATTTGGCAAATCCTTCGGGTTCACCGGAGGCGATGGCTTTGCCGATGGCGGCGAAAGGAATCTTGCCGACGGTGTATTCGATGCCAGCTTCCTTGAGGGCGCGCTCGGTTTTGCCGACGGAGGCGACTTGTGGGTGGCAATAGGTGCAACCAGGGAAGTTGTTTACTTTGCGTGGCGTGTGACCTTCGAGGTAGAGACCTTCGACAGCTTGTACTGCCTCGAAGGAAGCGGTGTGTGCGAGCCATGGGGGACCGGTGATATCACCTGCAGCATAAACGCCGGGGATCGAAGTTTGGTAGCGGGCATCAACGTTGATGTAGCCGCGCTCGCTGAGGGCGGGCTGGATGCCGCCGGGCAAGACGGGCTGGACACCAATGGCGACGAGGCAGACATCGGCGATGATTGTCTCGGTGGCCTTGGGACCCTCGACGGAAATTTCGACGTGGGTGCCGCAATCTTTGGTGGCGGTGATCTTGGTGTTGGTGAGGCAACGAACGCCTTGTTTGATGAAGGATTTTTCGAGCGCGTCACCGACTTCGTCGTCTTCGACGGGAAGCATGCGCGGCAGCATTTCGACGACGGTGACTTTGGTGCCGAAGGCATTGTAGATGTAAGCAAATTCAACACCGATGGCGCCAGCGCCGATGATCACCATCGACTTCGGTTGCTGTGGCAGGACCATGGCTTCTTTCGAGCCAATGACGGTGGTGCCGTTGTAGGGAAGTGGTGGAAGCGGACGGGATTTGCATCCGGTGGCGATCAGGATGTGAGCCGTGTCGAGCACTTGCTTGCTGCCATCGGCGGCGGTGACTTCTACTTTTCCAGAAGCGGGGATCGAGCCGAAACCGCGAACGTAGTCGACTTTGTTTTTCTTGAGCAAATACTCAATGCCGCCTGCGAGACGATCGGACACCTTGCGTGAGCGACCAATCACGGAGCTCCAGTCATAGGAAAATCCTTCGATCTTAAAGCCGAATTCGGCAGCACGATGGGCGAGAGTGTGATAGAGCTCGGCATTTTTCAGTAACGCTTTGGTAGGGATGCAGCCCCAGTTGAGGCAGGTGCCACCAGCGCGGTCAGCCTCGACAACGGCGACTTTTTTTCCGAGTTGAGCTGCGCGGATTGCAGCAACGTAGCCCGCAGGGCCGCCGCCAATGACGATGAGATCGTATGCCATGATAAGATGTAATGTTTGGTTCGGCGGGTAAAATGCAGTGGTCGGCGGCGAATGTCAAAACTTCGAAGCAATAAAATGCAGAAATCTGGCAATTCTCGCATTGGCAATCGGCCTGTGGGCGTTTAAGAATCACTCATGATGCAGCAAGGCGACCATTTTGACACAACGCGACGTGTGAGTTTTTCTGATACCGATGCTAGTGGACGGGTGCATTTCACGGCGATTTTGCGTTATGTGGAAGATGCCGAACACGCGTTTTTTGCGTCGCGAGGCATGGCGGTGATCGGCGAAAATCATGGCTGGCCACGCGTGCACATCGATTGTGATTATCGCGCGCCTCTGGCCTTCGGCGATGAGGTGCAGATCCGTTTGGTGGTGCAAGTAGTCGGCAAAACATCAATCAAATACACCTTTGCGGTGAAAAAGTCTGACCAACTCTGCTCCGAGGGAAGCATGGTGATCGTGCGAGTGGAGGGCTGATTTTTGCTAGCCGAGACTGGCCCCTGCGGGGAAGATGAGGTTGAGTAACAAGGTGAGGAAAAAATTGGCGATGAGAATTAAGAGCGAGGAATATACCATCGCACGTGTAGTGCCGCGTCCGACTCCGGCGGCTCCTTGAGTTGCTGTAAGGCCTTGATGGCAGGCGACAATGATGATGATCATACCAAAAACAACGCCTTTTATCAGTGCAATTGAGATATCAGTTAGATCGGTGAAATTTTCCATCTGGTATTTCCAATACGCTTCACCCACGCCGAACGCATGGATGCCGACGGTATTTGAGGCGATGATCCCGAGTGCAGCCGATTCGCCAATTAGCAGTGGTATCGCAATCAGCATTGCAATGAAACGCGGGGTGACGAGGTAGTCGATGGGATGCACATTCATCACGCGCAAGGCGTCGATTTGTTCGCTGACTTTCATCGTTCCGATTTCTGCGGCAACCGAGGCTCCGACGCGTCCCGCCAACATCAACCCTGTCACGACAGGACCAAGCTCGCGCAGCATTGATACGCTCACCAAGGCTCCACCCATAGTTTCCATACCGAATTTCGAAAATTGGAACAACGACTGTGCCGTCAATACTGCCCCGGTGAAGGCTCCTGTTACCATCACTACTGGTTGGGAGCGATAGCCGATTTCCGCTAGTTGTTGTAAAATCAAACGTGGACGATTGTGGCCACGAAACAAAGATTCGGCCGTATCTCCTGCCAGCACCGTCAGTTCGCCGAGATAGCCGACAAACGAAAGCAACAGTCGCCCGATGAATGCAAGAATGAACACAGCCCCAGTCTATACCAACGCTTGAGAAATGGAAAGCAGGGAATTTTTGCTTTTGATTATACTATTGCCCCGATCAGATATCAATGGGAGTGTCTGATGTGAAAAAATTCGTTATTTAATTAATGAGTATATTTATGCTCAAATTGAATCTTTCGGAATTGTTCTGAGTGGTATTTTGCGCATTAATAGAGCATTGTGTAAAAATGCAATTGACAATGTGCGGGATTCTGCTCAAATTGCTTCAGGAAAAGACGAAATGAGCACAAAACTACTCGATTTGGAAATCATGAGCAATCAGCAGATTGAGGCGGAAATGGGTGAACGCATCCGCCGTCGTCGGCTGGATATGAACATCAGCCAGACAGAATTGGCTCGTCGGGCAGGGGTTGCGCGTCGTACGATCACTTCGGTGGAGCATGGTGAGGGGTGTTCGTTGCAAACACTCATCGCGTTGGTGCGGGCGTTGCGGGCCTTGGAGTGGATTGATCAATTTCTCCCTGATCCAGGGATTAGCCCGATGGCACTGTTGTTGCAGGAAAATAAAGTCAAGTATCGCGTCAAACGTCGCAAACACGCAGGGCAGCCGAAAAAAACGGTTGGTGAATGGAAATGGGGGGATGAGCAGTGAAAACGGCATCGGTGCATTTGTTTGGTACGCGGATCGCGGCGGTCACTTGGGAGCCAGCGCGACAATGTGCGGTGTTTGAATACGATGCGAATTTTTTGCGCAGCGGAATGCAAGTGGCGCCCTTGGTGATGCCCGCGTTGGCCACTCGGTATGCGTTTCCCGAATTGCCGCGCGACACCTTCAAAGGGTTGCCGGGCTTGCTGGCGGATTGTTTGCCGGATCGCTTTGGCAATAAACTGATTGATCAATGGTTGGCCTTGCAGGGGCGTCAAGCCTCGTCGTTTCATCCTGTGGAACGCTTGTGTTATCTGGGATCGCGGGCGATGGGAGCGCTGGAATTTGTGCCATCGGAAGGGGAAGTAGAGCTGGATGAAACGGTGGAATTGCAGGCTTTGATTCAGCTGGCCAATGAAGTCTTAGATGAGCGCAAGCGCGTGCGGATATCACTGCGCAAAGCCGATGCGATGGCGGGCATCTTGCGGGTCGGCACTTCGGCCGGCGGGGCGCGGGCGAAAGCGGTGGTGTCATGGAATCGCGAAACGGGAGAAATGCGCTCGGGGCAACTCGACGTGCCGTCTGGGTTCACAGCATGGTTGTTGAAATTTGATGGCGTGACGGGCAATCGCGACAAAGAGCTCGCGGATCCCCTGGGCTTTGGGCGCATCGAGTATGCCTATGCGCTGATGGCCGTTGCAGCGGGTATCGAGATGAGTGCCTGTGAGTTGTTTGAGGAAAATGGCCGAGCTCATTTCATGACGCGTCGTTTCGATCGCCCGGATGCCGGAGGCAAACTGCACATGCAAAGCCTTTGTGCGATGGCGCACTATGACTTCAATCAAGCTGGAGCGTATTCCTATGAGCAAGCATTCCAGGTGGGGCGTCGGCTGGCCTTATCGCAACAGGAATTGGAGCAACTCTATCGTCGGGCGGTGTTCAATATCATTGCGCGCAATCAAGATGATCACACGAAAAATATGGCCTTTCTGATGGATCGGCGTGGCAGTTGGCGACTCGCTCCCGCCTTTGATGTGACCTATTCCTACAACCCTGATGGTGCATGGACGGCACAACACCAGATGTCACTGCAAGGCAAACGTGATGGATTTTCGCGTAGCGATTTGCTTACCGCCGCTTCTTTTGCCGATATCAAAAACCGTCGCGCTCGCGAGATTGTGGACGAAGTGATTCACTCCGTAAAATCATGGAAATCCTATGCTCAGCAAGCGGGCGTCTCGCCCTCAGTGATTGCCGCCATCCGAAGAGCATTGCGCGTGGGGATCAGGTAGCGACTCGATAGCGACGAGGAGGTCGGGCTTGTATTCTCAATAATCCGCCACTGGCGAGTTGGCTTTGATTTCTGCGGCGGATGGCACTTCGGCGCGGAGTTTTGCGATTTCAACGCAGGTTTTTTGCCAGCTTTCTTGAGACCATTTCAGCGGGGCGAAAAGTTTTTTGCGGAATGCTTCGATCCGTGCGAGGGCGTCATCAACGATCGCGATCGGTAGGGTTTGTAAGGCTTTGAGGGCGACGTCAGCACTGGAAATTTCGTGGCAAATCATCGCGAGGTCGTTACCGGCGGTGATGGCTTGCACGACATCGGGGCCGCGACCGTAGGCTTTTCCGATCGCGCCCATGTCGAGGTCATCAGTGAGAACGAGGTGTTTGTCGAAGCCGAGTTGGCCACGCAGAAAACCGTTGATGATTTTTGGCGAGAGCGACGCTGGATGCACGTCATCAAGCAAGGGAAAGCGCACGTGGCTGGTCATGATTGCATCCAGCTCGGGTATCAACGCTGTGTAGGGCAAGATGTCGTTGCGCAGTAGTTCTTCTTTGCTGACTTGTGCCACAGGCAAATCGTGATGCGGGTCACTCGTCGCGAGGCCGCACGAGGGAAAATGTTTGGCGCAAGAGCGCATCGAACGCTTGCGAAACCAGCGATTCCACATGCCGGCGTTGTTGATGATCGATTGCGATTCCACGCCCCAACAACGCTCGCGCAGGGCATTTTGCAGGCCGGGAAAATGATCGATGTCGAGCACCGGCGCGAAGTTTAAATTGCATCCTAACAAACGCAGTAAATCCGCCGTCAGAGCACCGGCCTCAGCGATGAGATGCGGTGTGTTTTTTGCCGCAAGATCCAACGCCGACGGACAAATGGGAGCGATGTCTTTGGTGCGGGTGACACGTCCGCCTTCTTGATCGATGGCGATGATTGCGTCGTAGGAAAACAATCCGCGCAAGTCATCGGTGAGCTTGCGTGTTTGTTGTGCGTCAACAATGTTGCGCGAGAAAAGAATGAAGCCCGAAGGCTGAATGCGCTGATAAAATGCAGCTTCTTCTGCGCTTAAAGAAGGACCAGCTACACCGAGGATGAGAAGTTGACCGTGCATGGCGAAAGAAAAATGGTTAGGCGCAGGCAGGGCAGATGCCGAAAAACTCGAGTTCGTGGTAGAGGTTTTTGTAGCCCGTTTTTTCGCGGATTTCTTCTTCCAGATGATGCACAGGGCAGGGGGCTTTGATCGGCTCGATACTACCACATTCGGTGCAAATCAAGTAATCTTGATGGCGACCGGGCAACAGCAAGGTGAAATACGCGGCACGCTCATGTAGTCCGAGTCGTCGGGTGATGCCGATCGTCGTAAGGCGCTGCAATAGGCGAAAAACTGTGGCTTTATCACATTGATCGGTGAGTCGTTCCGACTGAGCGAGTTCGTTGAGCGTCATCGGGCGGGCATGTTCTAACAAAGTGACGAGCAGTTGCTCGAGAGCTTTCGTCCGGCGCAATCCAGTAGCGCGGCAGCGATCAATCAATTCGGTGATGGTTTTCTCAGGCATGGTAGAATATTTGTTAGAACAAGGGAATTTGCGGATCGTTGGACGATTGTTTTGGTAAGGGTGCCCCGATTTTGTGATAGGCCGAACCCATGGCGATGCGACCACGCGGTGTGCGTTGGAGAAATCCTTGCATCACGAGGAAAGGCTCGTGCACTTCTTCGAGCGTTGACGCATCTTCACCGACAGCTACGGCAAGTGAATTCAAGCCTACGGGGCCGCCATTGAATTTGTAAATGATCGCTTCGAGAATACGCTTGTCCATTTCATCTAGGCCATCGTTATCGATCTCAATCATTGCGAGGGCGGCATCGGCTACGGGGCCATTGATCACGGCATTGGCCTTGACTTGTGCGTAGTCTCGCACCCAACGCAGCAAAGCATTAGCGACGCGTGGAGTGCCGCGCGAACGCGAGGCGATTTCTAGGGCTCCAGCTTGGTCAATTTCCACATCGAGCAGTCCCGCCGAGCGTTTTATGATTTCGGCGAGTTCTTCTTTGGTATAATAATCGAGTCGATTGAGAATGCCAAACCGTGAGCGCAGCGGTGCCGTCAACATCCCCGAACGTGTGGTTGCGCCCACAAGCGTGAAGCGTGGGAGATTGAGTTGAATCGAACGTGCAGAAGGGCCGGAATCAATAATGATATCAAGGCGGAAATCCTCCATCGCGGGATAAAGATACTCTTCAATCGCAGGATGCAGGCGGTGGATTTCGTCGATGAAAAGAATGTCACCTTTTTGCAAGTTCGTCAGAATGCCTGCAAGGTCACCAGCTTTTTCAATCTGTGGTCCAGAAGTCGTGTGCAAAGTGGAGCCAACGGCTTGTGAGACGATATTAGCCAAGGTTGTTTTGCCCAATCCAGGTGGGCCTGAAAGCAGCACGTGAGTGAGCACATCGCCGCGAAGTTTTGCAGCATCCACCATCAAGATCAGCCGCTCTTTGACTTTTTCCTGGCCGATGAATTCCGAAAATGCGGGAGGCCGCAGCGAGACATCAAAGGTCGTTTGCGGTGCGGTTGCGGTTTGTTGATAAAAGTTTTCCGGCATGAGAACGATGGGCGGGCAGGCAGATTTCACCCTATTTTTCAGGGAAATGGCAGGCAAATTTTTCAACGATGTGATTTTTCCATGGAATGCTACATCTTATACGTGAAAAACGCCTCTCACAGCAGCTGGTGGCGGAAATGATCAGATGTCGTCAATAATGAGAAAGAGCGGAGGCGTTGTGAGTGCATATACGCTACAAAGCTCGCGGTGGCGTCACGCACAGCATTCACGCTGTCGTCGTTCTATGGTTCCTGTCCCTAGCTTAGACGCATTGCTTCATGTCGTGCGCTTTGACAAAGTAGCGTTAGTCGGCGCTACCATTACAGCTGCTGACTATTAAAATAATGATTTTTTTGATGATAATGATGTTTTATTCTAAAAAAACACATGAAGATAGCGGAAAAGAATGCGATGAGGATTTGAATTACGGCGTAATTCATACTCGCCACGTCTCATTTGAGGTTGGACGCAGATTCCTGATCAAGTTGTTCAATGACATCTATTACATCTGGAAATTTCCCGCCATCAGCATCGTATAGATGGCAGATCTTCGTCCAGTGTTTCTCGATGTTCTGATCGAGAGAGATCACAACGGCACATTCGCCTTCTCCGCTAACTATTTGCTGATTGTCGACAAGATCCAATGTTGACTCAAATGGAACAACAAGCAACGAGGGGGAGTGGAATGATGCGGTGCAGTCTTTTGCACTCACATGTAGCGAGCCTGGGTGATCAGAAAGCATGCGGTGGATCAATAGAGCGGATTTTCGATGGAAAAATGTTACGCTGCGATAATTCTTTGTGCCGTGCGTGATCTCGCTAAATAGTCGATCTTCTTCAAAAGTGCTCTTTGATTGGGGGGCGAGGGTCTCCCCTTGGTCTGGCATACGACGAATGATGTAACTGGCTTGGTCGATCCAGTTGCCCTCTTGAAGGCGTTGCATCCTAACATGCAATTGATCGATGTCTCCTTCCAGCTTGATTCTAAGGTTGTGACCCCATTCAATCAGTGGAGTAGCTTCCGATAGGAGTTCATGATAGGTAGTTGCAGATTTTGCATGATTAACTCGATCCTCATGCTGTTTGCATCCAATGATAGCAAAGAGGCTCAAGAAGAAGCTGGATAGAAGTAAGTTTTGGAGTGGGGAAAGCACGTGCGGAAATACGTAATCAAAATCCTACTAGAATCATAGTAATTGATGTTTTATCGGATGATTTCGAGGGTGAAAATGAAAATCGTTGCCGGAAAAGTGGTTTCTAAGAGACAAAATAGATGAACAAGCGGCTAAAATTGATAAATATTTTTGCGAAAAAACCATTGATAATACAACGTTTCTGAGGGTTTTTGAAAATAATCGAAAAAAAGGTGACGAAAATCGTTGACGTTTTTTCGAAAATAGGTAGTCTTGCCCCGCCGCGGTGAACTGCCCGGCACGTGAGAGACTCTCCAGTTGATCGCGACTTTATCGGAAACGGTGGAGAGCAGAAATGCTCGCTCCAAGCTCTGATAGTCCGATCGACTTTTTTGTCCCCGCGTCATCCGTTCTTTGACAGTGTGGCTTGGTAAACGAGAGATTCCCTCGAAGGAGTTTCTCAGGATCAGAAGGTTCAAACCTGCGATTAATGCCAAGCAGAGAGAAAAAAGCTAAATT